>JADLHE010000012.1 GCA_020848965.1 Saprospiraceae bacterium | reverse complement strand
GACCCCAGTTCCCTCGTCAACAATGGCACGGACACCTTGGTGCTGCGGTTTTTTGCAGAAGAATTGACGATGAGCGGTTGCCTCTCGAACGAGCGCAGCTTAGCCACCATCACCATTTTGCCCAGCCCACGACTCAGCACGCACGACCAGCCTGGCGCTTGCTTCGGCAAGTCGTTTGACCTCACCACGATCAATGTCTTGGATGAAAACGGCCTGAACGGGACGATAAGCTATTATGGACAAACGCCTTTCATCTCCGGCAATGAAATTGGGCCTGTGGTATTGCCTACGGCAACAACGACCTATTACGTCCTTTCTGAGGCGACCAATGGATGCCGAGACACTTTGCCTGTTGTCTATTCCGTTCAGCCTGGTCCAGTGGCGCATATCCCCGACGCCTCCACCTTGTGCCGTCTGTCGTCGAAATGGATTTCGGTAGAGGACAACGGGAACGGCAATGGCCCCTACCAATACGCTTGGAACACGGGCGCCGATTCATCTGCCATCGAAATTTTCAGCGACGAAGTGCTCGGCACGGTGAATACCTACGCCGTCACCCTCACCGATGCGGGCGGCTGCTCCAGCTCCGATACCTTGGAAGTCACCACCATCGAAAACATTGAGCAATTGCTCGCCAGCAGCACCTCCGTCACCACCTGCAATGGCAGCAACGGCAGCGTGAGCGTAACGCCACTGAGCGGGAATCCGCCTTTTACCTATGAATGGTCGGGCGGCATTGTCGCCAACCAACCGGGCGGCCTGACGGTCACGGGGCTATCGCAAGGCTCCTATTCGTTCACCGTTACGGATTCCTCGCCGGAGCAATGTCGTGCCGTGGTGCCAACCGTGGTGGTAAACGGCCCCGCCGCCATTGTCCTAGTGGACGAGGTGACGCACGTAAGCTGCCACGGCGGCAATGATGGCTGCATTTCGCTCTTGCTCTTTGGCGGCTCGAACAATGCCGTGGTAAGTTGGGACAATGGCATGACCGGGCCGAATATCTGCGGATTGCCCGCTGGCGAATACACCGCCACCGTCACCGAAAGCGGTTGCGAAAACATCATCACCATCCCCGTCAATCAACCGGAAGCACTGGTGGTGAACCCATCCATTGCGCCTGCAAGCTGCTTTGGCGGCAATAATGGGGCCATCAGTTTGACCATTTTCGGCGGTACTAGCCCGCACGCCATCTGGTGGGAAGATGGAAGCACTACATCGGAACTAAACGACCTAACGGCTGGGAACTACGCCGTGACCGTCACCGATGCCAATAACTGCGAATTGGTGCTGCCGCAAATCGAAGTGCCACAGCCTGCCCAAATCAATTTGAGCGCTATCGAAACCATGCAGCCAACTTGCAATGGATTTAACAATGGAAGTATCCACGTGGAAGCGGGCGGCGGCATTGGGCCATATTCTTATACATGGGACAACGGCGGCACTGGCTCTTCCATCTCCAATATTGCCGCAGGCGACTACACGGTACAAGTGCGTGACCAAAACGGCTGTTTATTCAACCAGACCATTGCATTGGCAGCCCCACAATTGCTGCAAGTAGTGCCGGACGAAGTCAATGCCCCCACTTGCGCTGGCCTTGAAAACGGCTATATCTACCCGGAGGTATCGGGCGGCACGGGCACTTTTTCTTTCCTCTGGAACAACGGCAGCACTGCCCCGCAATTGACGAATATCGGCATCGGCAGCTATTCCGTCACCGTGACGGATGAAAACGGTTGTGTGGCTTCCACCACCTTTCCGGAGATAGAATCGCCTTCTTTGCTGCACCCGGTCATCAATCAGTCTCCGGCATTCTGCATTGGCCGGGATGAAAACTGCTTGGAAATCGTGGTAACGGGCGGTATGCCACCGTATTTGTTTGACTGGAGCACCGACGATTCCGACCCGGTGCTTTGTGGCCTGTCCCACGGGCATTACACCGTCACTATTACAGATAGCAACGGTTGCAAAGCAACCAAAACCGCCATCATTGATTCGATTCAAGTGCTGACCTTGGGCTATGAGGCTTTCCCGCCGCTCTGCAATGGTCAAACGGGCCAATTGGCCATGACCGTAGCAGGAGGTATGGAGCCATACTCGGTGGTTTGGAGCGATGGGCAAACGGGTTTGGTGGCCTCCAATCTATTGGCACAAAACCATGCCGCCACGGTAACGGATGCAAACGGCTGCTCCAATACCTTGGGCATTATTCCTTTGGAAGAGCCTGCTGTTTTGGAGGCAAACTTGGTGAACCTGGAGGGCATCGCTTGCCACAACGGCAGCGAAGGGGCGATTGATATTGAGGTGAATGGTGGCACTTTGCCCTATTCCTTCTTGTGGACCAACGGCCATACTACCGAGGATTTGACGGGCATTCCCGAAGGCACTTACAGCGTGGCCATCCGGGACGAAAACGGGTGCATTGCCAGCATCCAAGGCTTGGTAGTTGACTCGCCGGAACCGCTCCGGCCCACCGCCGACTTGGAGGTGCCGACCAGCAGCAATTGCCAGACCTTGCAGGTGGACAATGTCTGCGTCAACATGACGGGTGGGGTGGGGCCGTACCAGTTTTCCTGGGAAACAGGCGACACGACCGAGTGCATTAACAACCCCTTGCCCGGCGACTACCACGTGACCATCACCGACGCCGTGGGCTGCACTACTGAGTTGATGTCAGTGAAAGTGCCGGAGGAGTATTTCGCCATCAGCGTGCAAAGCCTGCCTGGCCAGCCGACTGTCTGCTTCGGCGACTCAACGGGCTTGGTCAATTTCACAATACAGGGTGGGGTAGCGCCCTATCAGTTCAATTGGAGCAATGGCATTACCGGACTAACCTCTGCCAGCATCATTTCGAACAGCGATTTGCCGATTGGCAACTATAAAGTCACCATCACCGACAATACGGGCTGCACCGCCGTTTCGCCCATCAGCAATATCAGCAGTTTTGGGCGGGTGATACCAACGGTGGACAATAACCAAGTGACGAATGTGAGCTGCAAGCACGGCATGAATGGGGTGATTCCATTACACGTGACTGGCGGACTTGAGCCTTATACCTACCACTGGACGAATTCGGCGGGCGACCCGCTGCCGGGCGGACAAACCATCTATAACCTTACGGGAGGCATGTATTTCGTGACGGTATCCGACCAAATGGGCTGTACGGGTTCGGTCTCCAGTATTGTGCTGGAACCGACGACCGAATTTCTGTTGCCACCACCAACCATTCAAAACGTGGCCTGTTATGGCCAATCCACGGGCAGCGTTTTTGTGATGCCAATGGGCGGCGATTTGCCTTACCACTACCTCTGGAGTCCGGCTGGCGTGGCCAATGGCGATACCACGCAATTCATTCATGGCTTGCCTATCGGAAATTACACCCTCACCGCCACCGACAAGAACGGCTGCTCCAGAACAGCCACCTATAGCGTCAACAGTCCGGAAGCACCCATCTCCGTCACTGTGCTTGATGCTGAAGATGTGAGCTGTTTTGGTTACAATGATGGTTTTATTGACATCCAAATTGACGGTGGCACGCCCAATTACTCCGTGAACTGGGGCACCATCTCCGGGGAGGAGGACTTGACGGACGCCCCTTCTGGCGATTACCTGCTTTCCATTTTTGATGCCGAGGGTTGTCATTACCAGTCCATGTATTCCATCGGCACGCCCGACCTACTCGTGGCGAACACCACCGTGCAGAACCAGACGCAGCTTTCGCCACCAAATGGTTCAGCAAGCGTGGCACCGACGGGCGGCACAGCACCCTACCAAATAACTTGGTCTAATGGCTCCCATGCGCCCGTGATAACTGGCTTGGTACATGGGATTTACAGTGTAACGGTGACAGATGCCGAATTTTGCTCCACCATTCAGTTTGTGGAAGTGGATTTGATGCTGGCAACTGGGGAAGGAAGCCAGTCGGATGCAATCACAATAGCGCCCAACCCAACGAGTGGAAAGGTTTATTTAAAGGGTTTGCCAAGCAATGTTTCCAATCTTGATTTACAAGTATTCAATGCGCTGGGTCAATTGGTGCTGTTGCAAAGCGATGCCACAGTCATGAACGGAGAATTGGAGCTTGACTTATCTGCGCAAGCCCCCGGCCTTTATCAAATTGTAGCCATTGAAAAAGGGGAGGTGGTCTTCCAAGGGAAATTGGTGGTGGAGCGATAGCAGTTTGCTTTCCTTCGTCGCAATGGTACATTCAGGTTTCAGGTATAAAGTTTCAGGTTTCAGGAAGTGGCTGCTTCGATTTCATTTAGCAGGCTCCCCCCTGAAACCCGAAACCCGAAACCCCTAAGATTACTGCTGCCCAAATACAACCCTATGCACAATCCCCGCCTCTATACTCTCATACCAAACGCAGCTACATGCATTTCATTCTTTTCCTGATTTCAACACTACCATTTTCCCAAGACGCCTGGACGGAACAGACCAACCAAGCAGGCAGGTTCCGAATCCTGCTCCCCGGCAATTTCACCGAGAAAATAGACTCTGTGAAGACAGAAGTCGGGCCGCTGGTCTATCACACCTTTTTCCTGCAAAACAACGACCAAGGGGCTGAAAACCTTTTCTACATGGTCAGTTACTGCGATTACCCGGCCAGTGTGGTCTTTGCCGATTCCGTCGGCTTGGCAGAGGAGATTTTTACGGCAACCATTGAATCGGCCACGGAGGCCGTGAAGGGTGCGCTGGTTTATTCCTCCGATATTCAAATGGATAAATATCCCGGCAAGCAATGGCGAATTGACTATATGGAAGGGAAAGTGGTGATTAAAAACCGGGCTTATTTAGTTGGGAACCGCTTTTATTCGCTGCAAACCATTGCCTACAAGGAAAAAAGCCTCAACGCTGACGGGACGAAGTTTTTTGATTCGTTCCGACTGCTTTAGATAGTTTTGAGTTTTGGGTTGTGAGTTTTGAGTTGGGCAGCGTTGTATTAGCTAAAAAAAAGCGGTGTGCCTCGTTCGAGCCACACCGCTTTTTATGTAAGGAAGTCGCATACCGAAATAAATCTCGATTTAAAACAAAGCCCTGAAAGACAATGCTTTGCCCCCCCAACTCAAAACTCAAAACCCAAAACTACTTACTGGTCGTAAACGACGCACCAATAAACTCCCGGTTCAACCTGGCAATATTCTCCACGGAAATACCTTTTGGGCATTCGGCTTCGCAGGCCGTTACGTTGGAGCACATGCCGAAGCCTTCCTCGTCCATTTGGTGAACCATGTTCATGGCACGGCGGGCGGACTCCGGTTTGCCTTGCGGCAACAAGGCCAAATGCGACACCTTCGCACTTACGAAAAGCATGGCAGAAGCATTCGGGCAGGCAGCCACACAGGCCCCGCAGCCGATGCAGGCCGCAGCGTCAAAGGACTTGGCGGCTACTTCCTTGCCGATGAGAATATCGTTGCCATCGGGCGCAGCACCCGTGTCCACGCTCACATAGCCACCCGCTTGGATGATGCGGTCGAAGGCGGAGCGGTCCACCACGAGGTCTTTCAGCACAGGGAACGCCTTGGCCCGGTACGGCTCAATCACGATGGTTTCCCCTTCGTGGAAATGGCGCATGTGCAACTGGCAGGTCGTCGTGCCACTCTGCGGGCCGTGCGGCTGGCCCGTGATGACCAAACTGCATGTGCCACAGATGCCCTCCCGGCAGTCGTGCTCGAAAGCTACGGGTTCCTTTTGCGTGGAAACGAGGCCCTCGTTCAGTACGTCGAGCATCTCCAAAAAGGACATGTGCTCGTTGGCGTCAACTTGGTATGATTCAAAGCGGCCAGACGCTTTTGCGTTTTGTTGCCGCCAGATTTTTAGGTTCAATTTCATTGTTCCAACTGTTTTAACAGCGATTCAATAATTATTTCAACATCAATTTATTGCCGACCGTCAGCCGACCACCGTCCACCGTTGGCCGTCCACCGTTCACTACTTATAGCTCCTCGCAGCTACCTTGATATTTTCATAAATCAATGGCTCCTTGTGCAGTTCAGGCTCCTGTGAGGTGTCCTGCCAGCCCCAAGCGGCCACGAACATGAAATGCTCATCGTCCCGCATGGCCTCGCCTTCTTCGGTCTGGAATTCTTCCCGGAAGTGGCCGCCACAGCTTTCGCTGCGCTTGAGGGCATCAATGCACATCAATTCGCCCATTTCGAGGAAGTCGGCCACACGGGCTGCCTTCTCCAATTCTGGATTAAACTCGTCGGTGCTGCCCGGCACGTAAAGGTCGGCATAGAACTCGGCCTTCAATTCCTGAATCAGGCGGCGGGCCTTGGCTAGGCCTTCGGCGTTGCGGGCCATGCCGCAATATTCCCACATGATTTTGCCCAAACGGCGATGGAAGCTCTCGGCGGACTGCTTGCCATTGGTGGTCATAAAACCGTGGAGGCGGTCACGAACGGCTTTTTCTGCTTCCGCAAATTCCGGCAGATCGGTATTGAACTTTGGCGTCCTGATTTCCTTGGAAAGGAAAGTACCAATCGTATAAGGCAGCACGAAATAACCATCCGCCAAGCCCTGCATCAATGCGGAGGCACCGAGGCGGTTGGCGCCGTGGTCGCTGAAATTGCATTCGCCTGCGGCAAACAGGCCGGGGATGTTTGTCTCCAGATTATAGTCCACCCAAAGGCCGCCCATCGTGTAGTGGACGGCGGGGTAAATCTTCATCGGATTGCGGTAGGGGTCTTCCCCGGTGATTTTCTCGTACATCTCGAAGAGGTTGCCGTATTTCTCTTCGACAATGGCCTTGCCCAAATCCCAAATCTGTTGGGCACTTGGGTTTTCCATGTTGGACGAGTGCGCCTTCGACTTGCCGTAGCGCTCAATTGCGGCAGCAAAATCGAGATAAACACCCAAGCCTGTTGGCACAATGCCAAGCCCTTCGTCACAAACCATTTTGGCGGCTCGGCTGGCCACGTCCCTTGGCACCAAATTGCCGTAGGCAGGATAGCGGCGCTCCAGGTAATAGTCACGGTCGGCTTCGGGGATGTCGGCGCCCCGCTTTTTGCCTTGGCGGATGGCCTCGGCGTCCGCTTTTTGCTTGGGCACCCAAACCCGGCCATCGTTGCGCAAGCTCTCGGACATCAGCGTGAGCTTGCTCTGGTAATCGCCGTATTGCGGGATGCAGGTCGGGTGGATTTGCGTATAGCAGGGGTTCGCCATCAAAGCGCCACGGCGCACGGCACGCCAAGCGGCGGTCACGTTGCACATCATGGCGTTGGTGGAGAGGTAGAACACGTTGCCGTAGCCGCCTGTGCCCAGCACAACAGCGTGTGCGGCGTGGCGCTCTATTTTTCCAGTAACCAAGTTGCGGGTAATGATGCCCCTTGCCTTGCCGTCAATCAGCACCACATCGAGCATTTCGTGGCGGTTGTACATCGTCACTTTGCCGAGGGAAATCTGGCGGCTGAGGGCTTGGTAGGCCCCGATGAGGAGCTGCTGCCCCGTTTGGCCACGGGCATAGAAGGTGCGCTGCACCTGCGTGCCACCAAAGGAACGGTTGTCGAGGGTGCCGCCGTACTCACGTGCGAAGGGCACACCTTGGGCCACGCATTGGTCAATGATGTCCACACTGACCTCGGCGAGGCGGTGAACGTTGCCTTCCCGTGCCCGGTAGTCGCCACCTTTGATGGTGTCGTAGAACAGGCGATAGACGCTGTCGCCGTCGTTTTTGTAGTTCTTGGCGGCGTTGATGCCACCTTGCGCAGCGATGGAGTGCGCACGGCGAGGGCTATCGTGGAAGGTGAAGCATTTCACGTTGTAGCCCAACTCGCCCAAGGACGCTGCCGCAGAGGCCCCGGCCAAGCCAGAACCCACCACTATCACATCGAGGCGGCGCTTGTTGTCGGGCGAAACGAGCGGCATGCTGCTCTTGTATTTCGTCCATTTTTCGGCGAGGTCGCCGGGAGGTACTTTACCGTTGAGTTCCATATATCTGGAAATGATGAATGATAAATGATGAATGGTGAATGGGGGCTGTTGGTCAATGGCTTTTGGCTATTAGCTTTTGGCTGTTGGCCAATGACGTTTACGAATGCAGTAAATAGAACACGATTGGAATTACCGCAAATCCGAGCGGCACCAGCACGGAATATGCCTTACCGAGGACTTGGATAATAGGGGTGTATTTCGGGTGGTTCCAGCCGAGGGTCTGGAAGGCGGACTGGAAACCGTGCCAGAGGTGGAAGGCAATGACGACCATGCTCATCACATAGAAGACCACAAAGCCCAGGTTGGTGAAGGCGGCTCCTACCAGCGAGTAGAGGTCACGCACCTGCTCGCCTTCGATGTCCACGAGTTGCACCGCAGTGCCTACCTCGCCGAACTTCATGACGGCCCAGAACTGCACCAGGTGGATGATGATGAACACCAGCATGATGATGCCATAGAGCCACATGAACTTGGCAAAGGTCGGGTTGGTCTGTGTGGCACGGGTCTTCACCACGGCGTAGCCTTGTGCGCCACGGGCGGTTTTGTTCTTGACCCAGAGCATCAGGCCCACCACGGCGTGGAGGATGATGAAGGCAAAATTCCCCTTGGAAACCAACTGGATAAAGGGGTTGTGCCCCATGAAGGCGGAGTATTTGTTGAAGGCCACACCTCCATCGTTTTGCAGCAACTGCAAGTTGCCAGCAAGGTGAATGGCAAGAAAGAGTATGAGGAACAGCCCCGACAAGGCCATCAATAGTTTCCTGCCGATGGAAGAGGTGAAGAATCCTAAAAACCAGTTATTCATCTGCAACTTCGTTTTGTTGAATGTCAAATGGCATTGAATGAACATGCCCTGCGAAAAGCCGGGCAAATGTATTCCATTAAATGGTTTTCACAAAAAAGGGTTGTGAGGGAATGGGATGGGCGGGCTTATTTAGAACGGATTAAAATAGGGATGAGGGGTGAGGGATGAGGGATGAGGGGTGAGGAATGAGCGGGGACTGCTTCGCCATCAATTAGGTGAAAGGTGCGATGGCTTGCTTGCAGGTTTGTATAAGCTATCCACGGGCGAGCGCTTTTCTTCCATACAGATGATAGGAGCGCCAATGAGCGAGCGCTTTTCTTCCATACAGATGATAGGAGCGCCAATGAGCGAGCGCTTTTCTTCCATACAGATGATAGGAGCGCCAATGAGCGAGCGCTTTTCTTCAGTATTGATGATAGGAGCGCCAATATGCGAGCGCTTTTCTTCAGTATTGATGATAGGAGCGCCAATATGCGAGCGCTTTTCTCCAATATTGATGATTAGGACGCCCCTCCGTACGGAAAATACGCTATTTTTAGTGCAAATGGACTGCTTCTGCGCTCGTAAAATAGTGCAAAAAACCAGTGCTTGCGCTAGGTGTTTTGGAAAAATACATACCTTCACGCCCACACTTAGCAACCAAAACATGCAACTCGTAAAGCTACTGCTGCTGCTGCCTTTTACCCCACACCCGACCCATGAGCCTCTTCCTGCAATCCGTCCTGAAAAAGCAACTGTAATCGCTCGACAAGGCCGCCACTTTGCAAGCCGACATGCTTCGGGTGGATAGGGAGGTGTATGGATTGTATGGGCTAACGGCGGAGGAGGTGCGGATTGTGGAGGCTGTCTGAATCACGGATTTGGCGGATTATTGGATTCCGCTGAAAGAGATGCGTGGTGTCCGTTTAATCCGGGAATCTTTTTAATCCGTGATTCTGGCAAAAGTGTATGATGGCAAGTTTAAAAGGGCATTGGGATGCGTTGGTAGCGAGGTTATGTGAGTCAGCATGTTATTTTTACCAAATCTTATCTAAATTAATTCGCATGATGATGAAAAAATTCGCTCGATCTTTGACAACCTGTATCTTAGCCGTAGTCGGCTTTAGTGGCTTTTCACAATCAACGCTCAACGGGAACATTACCAACCAATTTGGGGATGCGATTCAGGATGCCAAGATACTTGTCATGCCACTTGACAATGTTACTTCTTCGGATGAAAAAGGAAATTTCTCCATTGGGAATATCCCGTTTGGAAACTACAATCTCTCCATAACGCATCCTTCCTGCCAACCTTTTGTGATGTCCATTAATATCAATAAAGCTGGTATGCTGAAACGACGGTTTGTGCTACAGGATAGTATGGTTTTATTGCAAAATGAGGTAAGCAATTATAAAAATGAAATTACGGCATTGCCCAGCTTACAGGGCACAGCGATCTATGCAGGGAAGAAAACAACGGTTATCAACCTGAAATACTCGAACGCCAACCTTGTCGAGAACAATCCACGTCAGATTTTTGCCAAGGTGCCGGGCGTCATGGTCTGGGAAATGGACGGCACCGGCAACCAAATAAGCATAGCCACACGGGGGCTAAACCCAAACCGTTCTGGGGAACTGAACGTACGGCAGAATGGCGACGTCATCAATTCGGACCTGTTCGGTAGCCCGGAGGTGTACTACACACCGCCATCCGAGGCAGTGGAACGGATAGAAATAGTGCGGGGTGCTGGGGCATTGCAGTATGGCCCGCAGTTCGGTGGCATGATGAATTACGTTATTAAAGAACCCGACACGACCAAGGCTATTAATTTTGAAACAAAACAGACTGTGGGTTCTTTCGGCTTGTTCAGCACTTTCAATGCGTTGGGTGGGAAAAGTGGAAAATTCACCTACTATGCTTATTACAATTTCCGACGCTCGAATGGCTGGCGGGAGAACAGCGACTACCGTTTCAATGCTTGGCATACATCGGTAGCCTATCAGATTGCGCCGGGCATTAGCCTGAAGGCGAGTTTGTCGCATATGCACTATTTGAACCATTTGGCGGGAGGCCTGACGGACGCCATGTTCAAGGAAGACCCCCGGCAATCGAACCGGGCCAGGGATTATTTCAAGCCGACTATTTATGTTCCTTCGCTCCATTTCTCTGCCAAGTTTACTAAAAATACGCTTCTCACCGTTCAGGCTTCGGGAGTGCTTGGTGAGCGAGGCAGTGTACAGTTCAACAATGTGCCAACCGTTCTGGATACTATTGATACGTTTTTAGGTTCGCTACAGCCTAGGCAAGTGGACCGGGATTATTACCACAGTTATTCGATGGAGGCAAAGCTTAGCCACAGCTATAGTCTTTTGAATGGGGAAAGCAGCCTCGCTGTCGGTGTCCGTTATGGCGATAGCCGCATATTGCGCAAAGAAAAAGCATTGGGAACGACCGGCTCGGATTTCGACCTGTCACTGTTTGCCCCCTATGTAAACGACCTTATTTTCCGCACACATAATTATGCGGCATTTACTGAAAATATGTTCAATATCACACAGAACTTCTCCGTGACACCGGGCTTTCGTTTGGAATATATAAAAACGGATATGACGGGGAGCATCATCAATTTTCAGGATGAAAACGTACCTAAGCATCTTAGCCGATATGTCCCTTTATTTGGCATTGGCACGGAATATAAAATCAATCATGCCATCAACGCATACTGCAATTTCACGCAGAATTTCCGCCCGATTTTACATTCAGACCTTATACCTACTCAAACCTCGGACGAGTATGACCCCAATTTGAAAGATGCCAGGGGCTATAATTTTGAACTTGGCGCAAGAGGTTATTTCAAGCGTTTTCTCCAGTTTGAAGTGAATTATTTTAAGCTCGTGTACAATGACCGCATCGGCCCCTTTATTAAAGGAAACACCGTTAACCATTATTCCTACCAGACCAATATCAGCGATATTTTAAATCAAGGTGCTGAAATCTTCATCGAATTTCATCCTTTGCGCTTGGTGAATGTAGCGGTAAAGGATATGGATATTTCCCTGTTCACTTCTACCGCTTATACTTCTGCCCATTATATCAAAGGCTTCATGCCCAATACAGATGTAAATACGACGGTGAAAGGAAATGATGTCGAATATACACCGCATTGGATAAGCCGGAACGGCATCCACATTAAGTACCATGCACTTACAGCCACGGTGCAGGCGAGCTATGTGTCACTATCCTATTCTGACTCCAAAAATACGCCTTCCACTTACACAGGTGTGAACGGCAGGGTGCCTTCATACCTTATCACGGATTTCAACCTCAGTTATGAATTCTGGAAGCGCTACAGCATCCAATGCGCCATTGGCAATCTCACCGATGAGCACTACTTTACCAGACGGTCAACGGGCCACCCTGGCCCCGGTCTTTTGCCATCGGATGGTCGGAGTTTTTTGGTGTCGGTGGGTGCAAAGTTTTGAGCACGGCCTACGTGAAACGATAGCGGCCTTGGCCACCAGCTTTCCAATTAACGGAAGAATAGCGGCAAGAGCTGTTGCCAAGCGGCTTTCCCAGCGTTTACTAATCCTTTGAGGATTAGGTAAACGTGCTTCCCAGTGGTGTAGGCTGGTCGAAGAAATATTTGAGGTAGGCCCGGCTTTGGAACACCCAAAGGCTTTCGTATTTTTGTAATAAAATTTAGGCCATGAAATTTGTAGATGTAAAGAATGACATTGCCTTTCGGAAGATTTTCGGCAACGAGCAAAAATCTGCACCGCTCATTTCCTTCCTGAATGCCGCACTGGAATTGGAGGGAAATAGGCGGGTGGTGAGCGTCACACTTGCCAATCCCAATCTTTTTCCCCGAATCGCAGGAGAAAAAGCTTCTATTCTCGATGTGAGGGCAACTGACCAAGCAGGTAGGAAATTTGTGGTGGAGATGCAGGTCGCCGAAAAGGACGGATTCGACAAGCGGGTACAGTATTACCTTTCACGAGACTATTCAATGCAGATAAACAAGGGAGAAGATTATCCCCTGTTGAACCCAGCCTATTTTATCGGCATCCTTGATTTTGAGTTCAGCAAAAACGGCCTTTATCATACCCGGCACCTGATTTTGGACAAAACGACGAATGAGCATCTGCTAAAAGACATTGAATTTTCATTCGTGGAATTACCGAAATTTAAGTTAGGACTTGACGATTTGGAATCGCCCATTGATAAATGGGCCTACTTCATCAAACATGCTGTAGAACTAAACTTTATTCCTGAATATGCGAATGAAGATGAGGGGTTCAAAATAGCCTTTGTAGAAGCTGATAAACATAACTGGTCAAAGGATGAGCTGATTGCTTATGATAACGCTTCTATTGCTGAGCAAGATGAAAGAGGGAAATTGGTTTTTGCTGAAAAGAAAGGTAAGATTGATGTGGCAAGAGAGATGAAAAAAGAAGGAGAGCCAATTGATAAGATAATAAGATATACAGGCTTGACGGAGGATGAAATTAATGAAATATGATAATTTCAGAAAAACCGTATTAACCTAAAACCACATCAAATGCCCATACCTTGTGTGTATCGACAAATTTGCCAAAAAAGAAAACACATGAAATACCTGCAATTAATAATTGGAATTCTAATAATTGGAATTGTAAGTTGTGAACGAATCAAACCTAACAAGATTGATTACTGTAAAATGCTTACAAAAGACCAATCTCACGTAAATCATGTCGATACAGATACATCAGTCATGAATGAGAATAATAGAATTAGGCAGCAAATATTTTTAGAAAATTATGTGCAATTAATTCAGTCGACGAAGGAAGAAGGATTTCCCAATATCAGCGAAGACAACTTACCGCAAGATTCTTGCAAATATTGGGCAGTCACTGCAACGCTAATTCACATGGCCCAAGCCAAGCCTGAAATATTCTTTAGTGAAGAAACAATATCCCTTTTCAAAAAAGAAATGGATGCGGGACACCTTAAATCTGAAGATTTGGTTCCTGCTTTTAGAATAAGTTTTACGACCAATGAATTTTGTGACAGTTTGCAAGAAACAATTAATAAGGCATTACAAACATGGAAAATGGAGCCTTTCCTGAATAGCCAGCCAAAATTCAAAAAATGTAATTGAAGAAAGAATCCGGTGCACTAGGGGCAGCATAGCTGCCCCTAGTGCACCGGATATAACAACCTCATGCCCATACCCAACTTCCAACCCATCCTGCTTCCCCTCCTCCAAACCTGCGCCGATGGCAAATAGCACGGAACAACAGCCAATTGGCTAAGGAAAAGATGGCTTGGCTACCGGGCGAACAATTGATGAAGGATGAGGAATGAATAAGCTCTTACCTGCCCCATTCATCCCTCATCCCTCCTTCCTCATCCCTTGATTTGATATTTCACCGCCGTCTTCGTATTGTAAAAGAAGAACGAATACACATCGGCGATTTCATCAATCACTTTCGAGGTAGGTTTGCCAGCGCCGTGACCAGCGTCCGTTTCGATACGGATGAGCACGGGGCGGTCGCCTTTGTGGGCGGCTTGCAGGCCCGCAGCGAATTTAAAGGAGTGGGCAGGCACCACCCGGTCGTCGTGGTCGCCCGTGGTAATCATCGTGGCGGGGTACTCGGTACCGGGCTTGAGGTTGTGAACGGGGGAGTAGCCCTTTAGGTAGTTGAACATTTCGGCGCTTTCCTCGCTGCTGCCGTATTCGGGTATCCAGCCTTTTCCGACGGTGAATTTATGGTAGCGCAGCATGTCCATCACGCCCACGGCGGGCAGGGCCACTTGAAAGAGGTCGGGGCGCTGGGTCATGCAGGCACCAACGAGCAGGCCACCGTTTGACCCGCCAGCGATGCCGAGTTTTTCCTTGGAAGTGTATTTCTGCGCAATCAGGTACTCGCCTGCGGCGATGAAGTCGTCGAACACGTTCTGCTTTTTCATCAACATGCCCGCTTGGTGCCAAGCTTCGCCATACTCGCCGCCGCCCCGCAGGTTGGGCATGGCAAAGACGCCACCGTTTTCCAAAAGCATGATGCGGGATGTGCTGAACGAGGGCGTCAGGCTGATATTGAAGCCACCATAAGCATAGAGGTAGCAAGGGTTTGTGCCATCGAGTTTCAGGCCCTTTTTGTGCACCACGAACATGGTCACGGGCGTGCCGTCCTTGCTGTTGTAGGTCACTTGCTTTTCCTCGTAGTCGGCAGGGTTGAACTTCAATTTCGTTTCTTGGAAAACGGAAGATTGGCCCGTGGCCACCTCGTACTTGAAGATAGTCGGCGGATAGAGGAAGGAAGTAAAGGTGTAGAACAGCGTTTTATGCCCCTCACGGCCTCCGGGAGCGCCAGCCGTGCCCACGCCAGGCAAAGCCAGGGATTTCTTGCCAGAACCGTCGTAATTCATTTCATAGATGCGGTTCGTGGCCTTCTCCAGGTAGCTGGCGTAAAGCTTGCCGCCGCCCGTGGAGCAGCCTTCGAGCAGGTTCTCGGAAGTGGGGATGATGTCCTTCCAGCCAGCCTTGTCGGGCTTCGCCAAATCCACTTCCACGAGGCGGTAGTTGGGGGCGTCAATATCGGTGAGGGCCAGCGCCTTGTTGCCGATGGTATGGATGACCGAGGTCTTGTTTTTATAACCCTCGAACAAGGTCTTGATGGGGCCGTCCGTGCTTAGGTCTTTGTGCAAAACAGCGAAGCCATCCGTGCCGGGAGCGGCATAGATGAAGAGGTGCTTTTCGTCCTCGCTCACCTGCGCATTGTGGTAGTAGCTGGGGTTTTTATCGTCCTTGTAAATG
>JADLHE010000011.1 GCA_020848965.1 Saprospiraceae bacterium | reverse complement strand
CTCCAATTTGAGGAGGAAAATCTCTTCAAACTCACGCACCTTGTTTACAGGCACGTCTTTTAGCAAGCCCTTTGTACCAAGGTAAATCATGGCAACCTGCTTCTCCACCGATACCGGCGAGTATTGTGGCTGTTTCAAGATTTCCACGTTGCGCTTACCTTTCTCCAATACTGCTACGGTAGCAGCATCGAGGTCAGAACCGAATTTCGAGAAGGCTTCCAACTCCCGGTATTGGGCTTGGTCAATCTTCAGCGTACCGGATACTTTTTTCATGGATTTGATCTGCGCCGAACCACCTACCCGGCTTACGGAGATACCCACGTTGATCGCCGGACGGATACCTGCGTTGAACAGGTTGGTTTCGAGGAATATCTGGCCGTCGGTAATGGAGATTACGTTGGTCGGGATGTAAGCAGATACGTCACCAGCCTGCGTTTCGATGATAGGAAGCGCCGTCAGCGAGCCACCACCCTTCACGATGCCTGCATTCTTGAGGCTTGGTGGAAGGTCGTTCATGTTCTGCGCAATCGAATCGTTGTTGATGACCTTGGCGGCACGCTCCAAAAGGCGGCTGTGCAGGTAGAAAATATCACCTGGGTAAGCCTCACGGCCTGGTGGGCGGCGCAGCAACAGCGATACCTCGCGGTAGGCAACAGCCTGCTTGGAGAGGTCGTCGTAGATGATAAGTGCTGGACGACCCGTGTCGCGGAAGTACTCGCCAATGCAAGCACCTGCGTACGGAGCGTAGAAAATCAACGGGGCTGGGTCGGAAGCCGAAGCGGATACAATGACCGTGTAAGCCATAGCTCCAGCATCTTCCAAGGTTTTGGCCACGTTGGCTACTGTCGAGGACTTTTGGCCAGATGCCACATAGATGCAGAATACAGGCTCGCCCCTATCGTAAAATTCTTTTTGATTGATGATGGTGTCAATAGCGATAGCCGTCTTGCCAGTTTGACGGTCGCCAATGATCAACTCACGTTGGCCGCGGCCAATCGGAATCATCGAGTCAATGGCCTTGATACCGGTTTGTAGCGGCTCGTTTACCGGCTGGCGGTAGATAACGCCAGGGGCTTTGCGCTCCAATGGCATTTCATACTTCTTGCCACCGATAGGGCCTTTACCGTCAATGGGCTGGCCCAGCGGGTTCACTACCCGGCCAACAAACTCTTCTCCCACTTCGATGGAAGCGATGCGGCCTGTGCGGCGCACGGTAGAGCCTTCCCGGATGTGTTCGCCATTACCCATGAGTACCACGCCCACGTTGTCTTCTTCAAGGTTGAGCACTACGGCCTGAACACCCGTCTCAAATTGAACGAGTTCACCAGCCTGTGCTTTGTTGAGACCATAGACGCGTGCGATACCGTCGCCAACTTGGAGTACAGTACCTACTTCTTCAAGTTCGGTGGCGGTATTGAAGCCGCTGAGTTGCTGCTTGAGTATCGCCGATATTTCGTCAGGTTTTACGTCAATCATTTTTATAAAATTTTGGTGGACGGTGGACGATAGACGGTGGACGGAATCGGGGTTCAACCGTCAACCGTTGGCCGACAACCGTAAGCCGTTTAAGCCATTATTTGCGAGATATAAAGGTTGCCTTTGAAGTTCTTTTTCATTTGCTCCAGCTTGTGAACGACGCTGGCGTCGTAAAGCTTGTCGTCAAATTGCAGCATGAACCCGCCGATGATATCGGGGTTCACTTCCGTTACAAGCTCCACATTCTGCTCCGTGTTGCTGCTTGCAACAAGCTTGGCGTGAATTTCCTTGACCATTGCCTCGCTCATCGGAGCAGCCGTCACAAGCTTCACCGTTGACACATGATTAATGTGCTTGTATTGCAGCACAAATTCGTTGGCAATATCTATAAGTTGTGACTCACGTCCTTTTTTGAGCAAAATGCGCAGGAAGGCCATCGTGATTTCATCGTACTTGCCTGCAAAGAGCTGGTTGAACACCTTCTCTTTCGTGTCAGCCTTTACAACGGGGCTTTTCAGCAGCAGCGCAAAATCACGGTTCTTGGCCACCTCCTTGAAAGACTGTACGTCCTCCAACACCCGGTCTAGCTTGCCCCTTTCTTGGGAAAGGTCAATCAGCGACTTGGCGTACCTTGATGCTATTCTTTGGACACTCATCTTTTGTAATGATGAGTTATGAGTTAGGAGTTATGAGTTTTGAGCAGGGTGTACCTTGCTCATACATTCATCGCTCATCGCTCATAACTAATTGAGCTTGATTTCTTTCACCAGACCGTTCACGAAAGCCTCGTGCTCGGCATTGCCCTTCAGTTCCTTGCGGATGACCTTCTCGGCAATTTCGAGGGAAATGGCGCCTACTTGGTTCTTCAGGTCTGTGATAGCAGCCATTTTCTGGTTTTCGATTTGCTCCTTGGCGGAGGCTACGATTTTCTGGGCCTCTTCCTTGGCTTTGATTTTAGCCTCTTCCACCAGCTTGTTGCCAGCATCTTTGGCTTCCTTCAAAATATGGGCACGCTCCTCACGGGCTTGCACGAGGAGTGCCTCGTTTTCAGCTTTGAGGTTGGCCATTTCCTGCCGCACCCGCTTGGCTTCGTCCAACGAGCCTTGGATGTCTGATTCTCGCTTTTTCAGGGCGGCGGCAATGGGACGGAAGGCAAACTTCCCAATCATCAACCAGAAGATGAGGAAGATGATGGTCGTCCAGAAGATGAGGCCGAAATCCGGCTTGATGGGTGTAAAGTCTATTAGAAAAATCATGACGATTTATGATTAACTTGTTGATTGTTGTTGGCTATTTGCAAATGGCCAACAGCTAAAAGCCAATGGCTAAGAAGAAGGTAGCCCCAGCGACCAACCGTCGCCATAGGCTACCGCTTTTTTTAAGGTCGCAGGCTTACTTAACAAGGTACGCCATCACGATTGCGATCAGTGCAGCACCTTCTACAAGGGCTGCTGTCAGAATCATGTTCGCACGAATGTCACCTACTGCCTCTGGCTGACGAGCAATGGCTTCCATTGCCTTTCCACCAATCTGGCCGATGCCGATACCAGCACCGATTACTGCGAGACCCATTCCGATTGCGGCTATTGAACCACCCATAATTCGAAATATTTAAAAGGTTATAAAAAGATTGTTTGATTGTTGAATCGCTTTATTGTTGTCTTGTTACAGCAGGAACCGGCATAACAAATCAACAATATATCAATTAGTGGTGCGCCTCCTCAGTAGCTGCTCCGATGTAAGAAGCAGTCAAAATGGTGAAAACGAACGCTTGGATAAAGGCCACCAGCAATTCGATGGTCATCATGAACAGGGTCAGCAAGGTGGAACCAACGGCGGTACCATAACCTGCGCCCACGTTCAGACCATTATTGCTGAACACAAATATCAAGCTCACGAAAATGACCATTACCATGTGGCCTGCGGTGATGTTCGCAAAAAGACGAAGCATCAGTGTCATCGGTTTGATGAAAACACCCAGTAGTTCAACGGGTGTCAGAATGACCTTTACCCAAGCTGGTACACCTGGCATCCAAAGGATGTGCTCCCAGTAGTTTTTGTTACCACTCAGGTTCACCACTAGGAAGGTGATGATGGCCAAAACCATCGTTACCGCTAGGTTACCAGATACGTTGGAGCCGCCCAAGAAGGGGATTTGACCAAAGAGGTTCAAGCCCAAAATGAAGAAGAACAGCGCCATGAGGAACGGCAGGTATTGCTCCCATTTATGCCCCAAGAATGGTTTTGCTACTTCGTCTTGTATGAAAAGGAAAATCGGTTCGATGAAGCCCTGAACGCCCTTGGGCGCCATGCCGTCACGGGTTTTGTAAGCTTTCGCAATGGAAAGGAACATCCAAGAAAGCAGTGCAAATATGAATATCATCGAAGTGACGTTCTTCGTCAGCGAAAAATCGTAGAAAGAAGTGATGCCACCGCCGAACAGGCCACCGTCTGCCGTGCTGCGGTCTTCAGCAGGGTAGAGCTTGGATTCGTAGCAGATAAAAGCAGCTTCTTTCTCGCTGCCATCTTCTTTTTTTACTTTTTGGAAATAAGGGTGGTGCGCCACTTCAACTTCACCATCGGGGAAAGACGGATCGGCGATGCGCTGTACCATGCCTTCTACCAATACATATTTATCAATGGCAACATGGCCGTTGCCGTGGGCATCTGCATGGAATTTCCCAGAGGAAAAAACGGACCAACCATGGTCGGGAGCGTAGAGGAAGCATGGGAGCGGGAGGCTCCAAGGGCCAATGCTGTAAATATTTTGGTCGGCAATGTGGTGGAAGGCCGTAGCGCCTGGGTCGAATTCGTGCTCTGCTTGTTCGCCACAGCCTGCGTCGTGGGATGCTTCACCATGCGCTTGGTGGTCAATGACGCCGGGGTCGCCGTGCTGTTCTTCCATATTGGCAGGCTGTTCGCCAGCAGGCTGCCCGCCATTTTGTGGCTCATGTTCGTTTTGCGAAATGGCAAAAACTGAGAAGCACAGAAGGAAAATAAAACTAAGTATATAGCGATGCATCGGAATCATATTTTGCGGCCTTGCGGCCCCCTTTTTAAAAAGCGGGGCAAAGGTAGCGATTCCGGCTCGTTTTTAAAAAGTAGATTTTACTTTTTTTCGTCGCAAGATTTCTTTGTTTTAAGGCATTTCAAGCCCAGCCCAAACATTTGGAGTACGAATAGTTTTTATGTATTGCCCTTTTTTGAAAGAAAGACGATTTGTTTCGCCCAAACTGGTTCAACCATCAATTATTTCGGACATCCCAAGCCTTTCAGAAAACCACGTCCAGTTGCCTTGGAGGGTCGGCTCATGCTCGTTTCGTTCCAAAATTGCCAAAAAATCTGCCCTTGGGATGGGCCTTGCACCCAATCTGCCCAAATGCTGGGTCTGTTGCTGGCAATCAACCACCCAAAAGCCCAATTGCCCCAGTTTTTTCACCAAAGAAATAAATCCGAACTTGGAGGCATTGCTCAGCCGTGAAAACATGCTTTCGCCAAAAAAGCACTTGCCTATCGCCACGCCATAAAGGCCACCCACCAAGTCGTCGTCCTGCCAGACCTCAACAGAGTGTGCAAAGCCCAAATCGTGCAATTGGCAGTAAGCCTCCACCATGTCATTGGTAATCCAAGTGCCACCATACTGGTTGCTGCGAGGTTGCTGGCAGTTGCGCATCACGCCCCTAAAGTCCTTATCGAAGCTCAGCTCATACTTGCCTTGGTTGAAATAGGGCCTCATGCTTTTCGAGACCTTCAGTTCCGAAGGGAACAAAACCATACGGGGGTCGGGCGACCACCAAGTTATCGGGTCGCCTTCGTTGAACCAAGGGAAAATGCCCTTGGTATAGGCTTTCAACAGCCTTTCGGGCGAGAGGTCACCACCAACGGCGAGGATGCCTTCCGCCGTTGCAAGCTCGGCGGGAGGAAACTGTAAGTTTTCTTCACTTAGCCAATAGATTGGCATGTTTTCCTAGATTTTAGAGGCTTGTGTAGCTTAATTTATAAAAGGAAAACGGGCAAAGACGTTGAAAATCTTTGCCCGAAATATATAAGAACTTAGTTCTAAGCTTTTATAATAGAGGATTGAAAACCAACCGAGCAAACGCTAGTCCTCAATCACCGCCGAAAGCCCACGCTCTACCAAAGCATCTTTCTTTGGGCGAAGCTCCTTCAACGGGGCGGTCTTCACGGTCGCCTTTCCTTTGGTGTGTATGATTAGGGACAATTGCTCGGCTTGCTCGTTGCTATGGCGCAGAACCTCCTCGAAGCATTTTATCACCCACTCAAAACTGTTTACTTCGTCGTTATAGACAATGAGTTGCGACAACTCACCCGTACCGGTCTCATCCGTCACTTCCTCTTCAATGAGTACGTCTAAATCTTCTTCGAAAAATGGGTTGTAAGGCATGGCTAAAGTGGAAAATTTGGAATCTCGAAATTCAGAAATTAAGACCACCGAGCCACATTTCCCCGATTTCTCAATTTCCAATTTCTGTCAATGTCGCTTTTACGGCGTCAAAGTTCGGTAAATCTCCCGCACTTTCCAAAACTTCGGCGTAGCGAATTACACCAGCCTTGTCAACCACAAAGGCTGAACGCTTGCTGACGCCCTTCATGCCCAAAATCCAGTCGTTGTAAATAGTGTCATAAGCCGTTGACATTTCCTTGTTGAAATCAGACAGCAACGGGAAATTCAGCTTTTGCTCTTCCTTGAACTTGCCAAGGGTGAAAACAGAATCCACCGATACGGCCACAACGTCCGTTCCCAAGTTCTGGTAGAAGGCAATATCGTCACGGGTGCTGCAAAGCTCCTTGGTACACACCCCGGTAAACGATTGAGGAAAGAAAAGAACCACGAGGTTTTTTCCAGCGTAATCGCTCAACGAAACCTCAGCCTTGTCTGTGTTGTAAAGTTTGAAATCGGGCGCTTTGTCCCCTACTTTGAGTGCCATTTGTACAGTTTTAAATGATGAAAGCTTGCAAAAGCCAATAATCCCTTATTTAGGCTCAAAGGTCTTCGAAGCAACAGACTCAACCAACAATCGTCTGCTTTTTTTGTTCTTTTGCGCCTTCGCAAAAAAAATCCAAGAAGATGGGTTACGGCATTTCGGTTGGCAATCCGAAATCCGAAATCCGAAATCCGAAATCAATTGTCCCAGACCAGGGCCTATCTCGAACTCCACCTCGCCGTGTTCCTTTGGGGCTTCACGGCCATCCTCGGCGACCTGATACAACTGTCAGCGCTGACATTGGTATGGTGGCGGGTGCTCATCACGAGTATCAGCGTGGTGTTTTTGCTTCGCAACAAGCTGGCGTTCAAGAACATAACTCGCCGAAACATCGGCCAATATGCCCTCGTTGGCGTGCTCACTGGCCTGCACTGGCTCACTTTCTATGGAGCCATCAAACTCTCCAACGCCAGCATCACGCTCGTTTGCATGGCCACTTGCGCCTTTTTCACCTCGCTTATTGAGCCGCTTTTGCTCCGCAAAAAATGGAGCCTGACCGAAATTCTCGTGGGCTTCCTCATCGTGCCAGGCATGGTGCTCATCGTTCAGAATGTGGACGTGAAAATGCATTTGGGCATCGTGGTGGGCTTGATTTCGAGCCTGCTGGCCGCCGTGTTCAGCACTTTGAACAAAAAATGGATTGACAACGCCGAGCCGTTGCCCATCACTTTCATCGAAATGTTCAGTGCTTGGCTGTTCCTTAGCGCCGTACTGCCCTTCTTTTTCCATGCCGAACCCAATGCGGCACTGTTGCCTTCGGCAAAAGACCTTGTGTTGCTCCTTGTACTTTCATTGCTCTGCACCACGCTCACTTGGGTGCTTGCCCTTCGGGCAATGAAGCACCTCACAGCCTTTGCCTCCAACCTAACCGTAAATCTGGAGCCTGTTTATGGCATCTTCCTCGCTTGGCTCATCCTCGGCGAGCAAAAAGAACTATCGGTGGGCTTCTACGGTGGCGTAGCGCTCATTTTGGCAGTAGTGCTTTGCTATCCCTTCTTAAATAAAATCGCCAAGAAAAAACAAGTAAAAGCGAGTGCTTAGCGCACTGCTTATACCAAGGTGAACAGCCCCTTTTCCTTCACCACCGCCGCCACGTTCAGCGGCACCATTGCCTCCCATCCAGCCTTTCCGCTGCGGATGTCGGCAAGTACGTCGCTGGCGAAGATGTTCATCACATCATGGTTGAATGCCTCAATGTCCACGATTTCCCGGTGGTCAAGCAAGTGCTGGTAGAGGTATTTTGAGCCTTCTGGCAGGGGCAGGTTCTGGGCGGTCATCAGCGTGGTGTTGTCGGACATGACCGAAGGGTACACATAGAGTTTTACGCCCTTGGCAAACACTTCGCCGAAGGCGGCCAACAAACTGCCCGAAGCATTCTGCCGGTATTTTTCCGAAAGGAACTCACTGAGGCGGTGCGCCCGCAGCACGAGGCCGAGGTGCGACACCCGGTAGTCGGAGAAATAGGCAATGAGCTGCTGGTACTCCTCGCAACTGCTGATGATGACCGTCTGGCCGAGGGCGCAGAGCAGTTCCGTGCGGTCAAGGAAGTCCTGCTCGTCCAGCGGGCCGTTCTCGTTGAGCATTCCGAGGGTGATTTCGGTGAGGGTGAAGGTCTTCTCCCCCTCCACTTCCGGCTCGTGCCAGAACTGTTCGTAGCCTTTTTCAATCATGTCCTCCTCCAACAACGTCAGCGGTCGGAAGCTGGCCCGCACCACGAGCACATGTTTTTTGTACAGGAACTCAGAGGGGTGGATATTGCGCTTGTCCGGCCCGAACATGGCCACCTCGCTCATGACATGCTTGATGAGCCAAAGGCTGAGCAGGCGGTTGTCGAAGCCTTGATAATCGAGTCCATTGAGTCGCACCATGTCAATGCTGATGCGGCGTTTCAGGCCGTCCATGAGCGAAAGGAGCAGGGTTTCCGGGTCGTTTGCGTAGCGGAAAACGGCGTAAACCATGTTCACGCCGAGCTTGCCGACGGCCTGCTGCTGGAGCTGGGT
>JADLHE010000010.1 GCA_020848965.1 Saprospiraceae bacterium | reverse complement strand
TGTTGAGGAAATCATTTATAGCAATGAGCGGGTAAAAGTGCTTCAAAAAAAGGCCAGGTTGGATGGGCAATCCCTCTCATTATACGCAACCAAGAACCCAATTGGCATGGAAGACCTCGGCATTGCCAAAGATTCGGTTTGGGTCTATCGGCTTAGTTCGAGCCAAATAGACTTGGCGAGTACGGTCATGTGGCTACAGTTCAACCCCAATCAACAAACGCTTTGGGAGTTGTTTCCGAACGAAACCAAGTCGGCTGTTGCATTGGGTTTTGACAAGGAAATACTCAATAAATTGGATGCCTCTTGCAAGGCCATGAAAAAATAATTATAGGCAATTTTTCATTTTTTCAGAAATGGGAATAACTTTGGCGAACGATTTCAAAATACACAAGATTCTTGCATTGTTTTCCCGCAAGAAACACTTACCTAAGTTCAGTTAAAGGACAAATTCAATTGTGCGATTTCAAGTTTGGAAGAATTCTCTAACACCTAGGTGCAATGATGCCGCTTAGTGAACAAGTTCGCATTGAATTGATATTCAAAGGGTTATGAACTTTTCACTTGCGACATTGCTGCTGCCATTATCCTAATTCCATGAATAGTTTTTACGTCCTTAAGCCCGATTACAAGCTGCGGCTTCTGTTGTTAGGATGGCTATTTTGCTGTCATTTTATAGTAAAAGCTGCCCTGACCTGTCCACCAAATCAAACAATTACAGCCCTTCCTGGGGCCTGCGAAGCCGAACTGGATTTCAACAGCTTGGTCTGGAGCAGCTCAAACCCACTCATTGACACCTTGTTCAGCCCAGGCCCAGGGCATTCTTTCCCGATTGGCACCACAGCAGTATCGCTGACCGGCGTGGAAGTGGGGGGAAACGTCGTTTCCTGCGCCTTCACCGTCACCGTCCAGAATTACGACAACCCACTGATGGCCTGCGATGACAATGTGCCGGTATTGCTTGGCCCAGATTGCACCTCGACCATCACTCAAGAGATGATGCTCATTGGAAATTACGGCTGCCCAAGCTACTTCTCCGTGGGCCGAATTACCCCGATGGGTGGCTTTATTTCACCTGCCGTGGTGGACGAAAACGATGCCAACGACCAAGTAACCATCAAGGTCACCAATACACTGACTGGCCAAGCCTGTTGGGGAACCGTGGTGGTGGCCCCCTACTCTATCCCGCTTTCAATTACCTGCCCACCCGATACTATTATCAATTGCAATGAAAGTTCATTGCCGGCAACAACTGGGGAAGCCGATTATTTCTCTTGCCTTTCAGATGACAGGGTAACGCTCACTTATCTCGACAGCTATACCACTTATGATTGCAGCTCGAACCTCAAATTTGAGGTCAACCGATTTTGGAAAGTACAAGACATATACACCAACGAAAGGTTCTGCTCACAGAACATCAAAGTCCGGCGAAACACCCTCTCTGACATTAGTTTCCCAAACGATATTGAATTCAATTGCCAAGCCATACTGGCCGACCCAAGTTTGACCGAACCAGCAACCGCTGGAGCGCCACTCGTACTTGGAAGCCCACTGACTGTGGCCTGTGGCTTTAGCTCCGATTATGAAGATTTGCAAATCCCACTTTGCGATGGCAGCTTTAAAATCTTGCGCAATTGGACGATAGTGGACTGGTGTGCCGTAGAAGTTTTACAACACGAGCAAGAGATAAAAGTGCTTGACACGGAGGCGCCTTCGGTAAATTTAGCGGACACCATATATATAAGCACAAACCCCATTTGCGGCCTATCGGCCAATTTCCCTGAAGCGCAAGTATCGGATGATTGCTCAAGTTTCGAGGTAGTGGTGACCACACCTTGGGACACCCTGATTGGCAATGGCGGCCCAATGCCAATCATCAATACAATTGGCAGCTATTCGGGCAGCTATACCATTACCGACAACTGTGGCAATATTGCGGAGCACCCGATTACGCTGCAAGTGCAGGCAGGCACGCTCGTAGCTTGCCCACCAAACACTACGATAGGTTGTGACTTCTACCTGCAAAACCTTGAAGCGGCCATTGCCGCAGGCGATTTTGCTCCTTTGTCGCAAATGGGTGAAATGCAATTCTATGCCAACTGCCTGGTGACCCCAACCCAAACTGTCGTGGTTGATGTGGACGATTGCCATTCAGGCACCATCGTGCGAACAATGGGTGCCGAGGAGTTGCCCGACCAGTGCGTTCAGACCATTACCGTGGTTCCTGATGCTGATTTTGGGGCCATTTTTCCTTTGGATTTGCTCATTCAATGTACAACCGAACCATTTGATGCGGGTGAACCCACGCTTTTTGGGGTCGGATGTGGGCATGTTTCGGTAAGCTACACAGACCAAGTTTTTAATGTGGTGCCCGATGCTTGCTATAAAATCGTGAGGACGTGGGTTGTCCAAAACACCTGCATTTCAACAGGCATCGACACGGCACCTGATTTCTCAGAAAACGAAGCCGCAGCGCAGGCCTGCGATTTTAACGGCGACGGCGTTTGCAACCGGCAAACCGTAAAAGCTGGTGCAGATGGATTTATTTCCTACCAACAGGTGATAAAAGTGAGGGATGATGTGGCCCCTGTTTTTGTGAATGGCTGCACAATTCCTGATATTGACTTGACTGGCCAGAATTGCACTGGTACTATTGTACTTCCTACTCCCGAAACCGAAGAATGCAGCAACAATGCAACTGTCATAGCCCAAATAAGAATCAATGGGATTTGGCTTTATTACAACCAACCGATTCCAGATGTGCCAGTGGGAACCTACACGGTTCGGTACGTGGCACAGGACATTTGCAATAACCAAACCCAATGCATGACGACCGTGACCTTGAAAGACAATACCCCGCCTTCGGCTGTTTGCCAGCCGAACATGGTCTTGGAATTGGAACAGAATGGCTCCCTTGTTTTTAACGCTGCAAGCCTGAATTTGGCCAGCACCGACCTTTGCAGCATGCCAATTTATTTGTCCTTCAGTCCAGAACCTTCAGAATTCGACACTTTACTTAATTGTGCTCAATTGGGTCAATTTGATTTGACCATGTTTGCCATTGATGCACAAGGCAATTATTCAACGTGCACAACGACCATTGATTTGGTGGAGGCAACGGGTTTTGAATGCATACCAACGGCATTAGTTGGAAACATAACGACCGAAACTGGACAAGGTGTGAACAATGTGAAGGTGTATTCTTACCCAAATACCACCTACACCAATTCAAATGGGGTTTACGATTTGGGGGAAACGTACAACCTTCCTTTGACATCCATTAAGCCAAGTCTCAATACCAACTTCACGAATGGCGTTACCACCTTCGACGTGGTTTTGCTAAGAAGGCATATCCTCGATGTTCAAAAATTGGACAGCCCCTACAAAATCATCGCTGCCGATGTGAACGACTCCTTTTCGGTCTCTACTTTCGACATGGTTTTGATGACCAAATTGATTATCGGTGAAATAGCCAGTTTCCCCAACCTGAATTCATGGCGGTTCGTGCCCAAGAATTTTGTCTTTCAAAACCCTGATGACCCGTTTTCAATGGGCTTCCCAGAGTTCATCAATCAAGGCTTTCCGGCAACTGAATTGGGATTCGATTTCACTGCCATCAAAGTGGGCGATGTTAATAACAGCGCCGACCCTAGCCTCATCATGGGGCCAATAGAAGCAAAAGCGGGCTTGCTTCCCAGCCCAAAAGACGACTAAAAAAAACTTTAATTTAACTTGCGTATTTCAGCGGGCGGTGACAGCAATCATCGCCCGTTTGCTTTTCAACGAAAAATCTATCTTTGCCCGCTCAATTTATCAATTCGATTGAATCACAATTTATTTTTTACCATCCATGTTCGATAATTTATCCGAGAAACTTGACCTCGCATTCAAATCGCTCACCGGAGAGCGCAAACTGACCGAACTCAACGTTGCGGAAAGCATCAAGGAAGTGCGCCGTGCACTGGTAGCTGCCGACGTTAACTATTCCATAGCCAAGGAATTCACGGAAAAAGTACGTGAAAAGGCTTTGGGCACTGAAAACGTACTAAAGGCGGTGAACCCCGGCCAGTTGATGGTAAAAATCGTAAGCGACGAGCTGACCGAACTGATGGGCGGCCAAGCTGCGGGCATCAATTTGAAAGGCTCGCCAACCGTCATCCTGATTTCGGGTTTGCAGGGTTCTGGTAAGACCACTTTCAGTGGAAAACTGGCACATTTCCTAAAAACAAAGCGCCAAAAGAAACCGCTGTTGGTAGCTTGCGACGTGTACCGCCCTGCGGCCATTGACCAGTTGACGGTGCTTGGCGAGCAAATTGGCGTGCCTGTTTACAGTGAAATTGAAAACAAAAACCCAGTTGACATTTCCTTGAAATCCATTGCCCATGCACAGGCCCACGGCTTCGATGTGGTGATTGTGGACACCGCTGGTCGCTTGGCGGTGGACGAGGAAATGATGCAGGAAATCACAAAGGTAAAAGAGGCCATTTCGCCGAATGAAACCCTTTTCGTGGTGGACTCCATGACGGGCCAAGATGCCGTCAATACCGCCAAGACCTTCAACGACCGCCTCAATTTCGACGGTGTGGTGCTCACCAAAATGGACGGCGATACCCGTGGTGGTGCGGCCCTTTCTATTAAATATACGGTGGGCAAGCCCATCAAGTTTGTGAGCATGGGCGAGAAGATGGACACGCTCGACATCTTCTACCCCGAACGGATGGCCCAGCGTATCCTTGGCATGGGCGACATCGTCAGCTTGGTGGAAAAAGCACAGGAGCAGTTCGACGAGGTGGAAGCCAAGCGCTTGGAGAAGAAAATCATGAAGAACAAGTTCGACTTCGATGATTTTCTCAGCCAAATCAAGCAAATCAAGCGAATGGGCGACATGAAATCGCTCTTGAACATGATACCAGGTATTGGCAAGGCCATGAAGGACGTGGAAATTGACGACAAGGCACTGGGCCGGGTGGAGGCCATCATTTTCTCGATGACACCTGCCGAGCGTGGCAATCCAGAATTGCTGAACATGAGCCGCAAGAAGCGCATCGCCAAAGGCTGCGGCCAAGATTTGAACCAAATCAATTTGTTCATCAAGCAGTTCGACCAAATGCGGAAGATGATGCACCAGATGACCAAGATGCCCGGCTTTAATTCCGGTAAAGTGCCAGCGGCACCTAAAGCTGGTTTTAGAAGATAAATACAGGGATAAAAGGGATTGTCAATTGGCAATCCCTTTTTAATTTCTATAATCATGTCTCCTTCAACTTCATATCTGTCTCCAAATGGCCACTACAGGCTCGATATTTTCCCGAAAGAGATAAAAATGTCTCACACAATCAATTGCCCATATCTCTTTGATTTGGTTGACAATAAATTTATTTATCATCTTAGCAATTATTGGGATGCAAGCAATGTTGAATGGTCATCTGATAGCCTTATACTTAGTATGAATTTGATGCATTATGCAGATGTTAGTGTACTATTTAATTTAGAAATCAATATTGAAAACCAAACAGGTCGCCTGTATGCTGCCCCCTATGGCAATATATTAGGAGGCAGCATAGATGTGGTTATCGGAGAGTTACAACGCACAACTCAGTTAAGGACAATTTTCTACTGACTCAATTTAGTTTAACATTTCAATCATCGTTTTTAACACCAAGTTAATACTTTTTCAAGCTCGTCGCCATAAGTTTGCACAATCGTTAATTGCTAAACATCAAACTTATGCGCTTTATCTACGTTCACCTTTTACTTGCCATTTCAACACTTGCAGCCGCCCAATCGTTAAGGCATCCTACTTTGAAACTTTCACTTATTCAATCCAGGTACAATACAAAAAACAGTGAACGAACGGAGCGTTTTGGCACTGGGACCGTAACAACGACGGGCATTTATAACCTAAAAACCTTGGGTTTCCAATTGGGTGCAGAATATTCGCTGACAGAAAGGCTAAGTGCTGCACTTGACTTTCAGTCCACTTTCTTAAAACAAGAAACCCTTGGTGAAACTGGATACCGGTCAAACGGTGTTTCTTTTCATGGTACTTATCCTAGGGAAATTTCGCTCAAGACTTTTTCTTTACAGCCGAAGATTTACTACAATTTCCTTTCAGACTTCAGGAAAGGCATTAAACTTGGCATCGGCCCTACCCTACTCCATAGTCGGCTTCACCGTTTGACTTATATGGCTGGCGATTTTGATGCCGATGGCAATTTCCAAGTACAAGAACTTGGTTGGACCCAAAGAAACGCAAATGGTGTCGGTGTTTCAGCAAACCTGCTTTTCGACTACAATTTCACACCATTCTGGCGGGTCTTCCTTTCAGGGCAGTTTGATTTTTATGGCGATGATTGGATGGGAACTTGGGCAATTGGCCTTGGCTATTCTATTTAAACGCAAATTTCAAAAACGCATAAGCATTCTGTCTTCCACATTGCTAGAAAAACTCAGATTAATCAATAGTTTTGCCACTATTCACTTAAAAATCAACCTGTATGAAATCGAAAACACTCTTCTGTACATTTCTAGTTGCGATGCTCGTATTGACTGGGCAAACAACTATGCCGCTAATGGCCGCAATTTCCAATTCTCACGCAAGTACCCATCAAATTGCCACCGAGGTACATGTAAAAAAAGGACAACGCTTTAAAACCAAAGCCAGCCATTTTTTCAAACGGGCAAAACAGTTTTGGAAAGAAAAAACGGCTAAGATTTCGGCTTTACTGGAAGGTGAAAAGGCAAGTACCCTTGCCAGAACAGCACTTTATCTTTTTTTAGGTAGCTTGGGTTTAAGCATATTGGCCTCGGCTGCGGCGTTCGCATCAGCAGCAATCAGTGCCATTGTGGCATTGGCGTTTTTAGCAAGTATCGTGCTGTCGTTCATCGTGCTTTTTGGTGATGAAAATCGAAAATCAAGGGCCATTGCCAAGGCAATTTTAATAACGACAGGTATTTTGATTTTTCTTACACTTGCTATCTACGCACTTGTAATTGTAATTTTATTAGGATTATAGGGTAATTGCCCACTTCACAAATAGCCTAAGAAGGTGGCGAAAAGGTGCATATTGACTACTTTTCCAATAGTTTTGGTAAAGGCTAATATGTGAAACCATAAAAAAGCGGTTTTCAATGACATAAAGCCCATTGAAAACCGCTTTTTTTATTTAACAAACCCTTATTTACAAGGGTGCATATTCGCTTAAATGCTCCGTTCCATTTCACCAAGGTTGGTAGTGCCAATGAAACGGTTGCGGTCAGCATTGTTCAAGTTCTTGCGGCAAACAATTTGGTAGGCCGTAGAACCGCCCTGCCTTGCCGTATAGACCGACCAGCCAAGGAAAATCTCGTAAATGCGGAAAGTACGCTCGCCGTATTTCTCTAGGACTTTTTCCTTATTGCGTTGCCAGTTGTCGTACCAGAAATGAATGGTCTTGGCATAGTGGATGCCGATATTTTCGACACTATGTACCTCAAAGCCCACTTTTTCGATACGCTGCAAATCCCAGTTGAGTGGCAAACTGGCATCAGCCCCAGCAAAAATCTGCTCGGCCATGAAAAGCCCCCAAACGAGCTCTTCCCGGTTTTTCATCGAAAACAAGTGGCTGTCACGTTCCCGCAAACCAGCGATTTGGAGGTAAAAAAGGCCATCGTCTTTCAGTAAGTCGTAAATCTGCGCCATGAACTTCTTGAAATACTTGATACCCACGTGCTCGGCCATTTCGAGGCAAGTAATTTTGTCATATTTTTTATCCGTTGGAATATCCCGATAATCCATGCGCATGATACGGGCCTTGTCCTTCACGCCATTATCGGCGATTTGCTTCATGCCCCAATCGGCACCGGCCTGCGCAATGGTGACGCCCGTGGCATCCACGCCATAATGCTTGGCCAAGTGCATGACCAAAGTACCCCAACCGCAGCCAATATCCAGCAAGGATTCATTGGGTTTTAACTGCATTTTGCGGGCAATTAAATCCATTTTATTATCCTGTGCTGCCTCCAACGACTCATTTTGCTCATTAAAATAACAGCTCGTATAAATCATACGGGGGCCGAGAAACCAATTAAACAAGTCGTTTTTATTGTCGTAATGGCTGCGCACAATGCGTTCATCTTGCTTTTTGGAGTGGATGACCACCTCAGGAATCATTCGGGTGATGAAGAACTTGTAATGGTGCCAAACGTACTCGTAGGTGAAGATTTTTTCTTTGTGCTTCAGCAACTCCATCAAGTCGCAATTGATGTCAATGCGGCCCTCGATATAGTCGTTGATGAAATGCCCCGCAGCGGCGGTTTCCTTGTTGTAGCGTCCGGCTACGTTCCCCTTTTTCACTTCCACAAAATCGGATACTCTCATGCTGTTTGTTGTTTGTTTTGATGAAAAACCAGTGTGATGCTGGTAAATATGACGGTAGGAAAAAATGAAAAGGTGTGTTCTCAAGTCTAAAGACCGGCAGATTTTGGGCAAATCTACCAAAAGGTTTTGCTAAAACAAGTTTTCGGGCAATCCCAGATTCTGCCTTAGAATCTTAACCAGACGTCAAATCTTGTGAAATATTTTTCTGTGGATGTACTATGGGCCAACAACCTCAAATATTTTCAAAATTAAAACTGGATGGACATTACCTTTTTTTGAAAAGGGGAATGATTAGTTTGTACACCAAGTGAAAGCGCATTATACCAACAAAAAAGGGAGAGCGCCGAAAATCCTAAACAGAGTAGGCATCACATCAAAATTCTATTCAAATGAAAAAAATTCATTTCTTGGCACTCTCCGGTCTGTTGCTGGTCGCAATCTCGTTTTCGGCTTGCCAAAAAGAAACGATAGACAAGGAAGTAACTGCTCAAAACCAATCTGCAACCGACCTCTCCAATGGTGAAACACCGGGCGGCGATGTTGTTACAGAGCGTGGAAATGCCAACTCAAAGGTATTCCCTCCCAATGCGCATCCTTACGGTAAGTCTTATGCAGAATGGGCAGAAGTTTGGCTGCAGCAAATCTACACCTATGACTGTGCTTCTTTCCCTTGGACCCACCCATCAAACGCTTTGTTCTACCAAACAGGCCCTGTGTATATCATGGCGGGAATTCAAACGGTAGGAGGTTCTGCTAACGTCACCATACCACATGGCAAAGCACTCCTGTTCCCACTTTATAACCTATGGTTGGATTATCCATGCCCGGCATATTATAATTGGGAACCCCCTTCAGGCGTATCTATTGAAGATTGGCTAACTGGTTATATCGAATCTTTAATGCCTGTTATTGATGTACCAAGCCTGTCCGTCACTATTGATGGCGACCCTGTGACCCATTTATGCTCCTCTGATGTGTTTACAGACCTGTTTGAATTTACAGGAAACACGGATTTGGGCAATTGCTTCGATGATTGCATCACCGGTGCCCCACAACCCGCTGCCCTCGGTGGCTATTATGTCATGCTAAAGCCGCTTTCACACGGCCAACATACGGTTCATTACCACAGCGAGGCGCCAGCTTGGGGACAGGTACAAGATGCCACCTATAATATTACCGTGCAATAAATAGTTCAATTGTTTTACTATTTGCGTGTGAATATTAAAGTCACACCTGCTTTCAATATAAAATTAGATGGCCTGATTATGCTGGACACATTCTTTATTTGAAGCGTGTCTAGTAACATCAGACCATCTTTTTTTTGTTATTCAGGATAGCCCTAATTGCCAGAAAAGCAAATCATCAATTTGTTTTTTGGATAATCACTCAAGGATTCCTGTGTCGTAAAGAACGGGCTTTTCTGTTAAATGCTGTTTTAGCGATAATTCTTTAGATTTGCAGGGTTGAACACTAGTCTAAATTGGGCCACCACCTTCAAAATTCAATCCGATGTCAAAACAAATCTTCATCAACCTAGCCGTGAAAGACCTGCAAAAATCAATGGACTTTTACACGGCAATGGGCTTTACCAACAACCCAAAGTTTTCGGACGAAAATGGAAAATGCATGGTCTGGTGCGAAAACATCTTCTTGATGATTCTGAACTACGAGAAATTCGCCAGCTCCGTCACCAAGCCGATTGCGGACACGAAGGCGGCGCTCGCAGGCCTTTTCTCCCGCTCGGTGGACAGCGTGGACGAGGTAAAGAGCATCCTTCCTATCCAATGGCCTAGCGGCTGGCGGCACCGAACCCAACGAAATGCGGGACTATGGTTTTATGCAGCAGCGTACCCTAGAGGATTTTGAAGGGCATACTTGGGAGGTGTTTTATGAGGAAAAAGCCTCGATATGTTCAACTTTTTTTACACCGCATCTCCCATCGCCCACATTATTTATTTTTTGATGAACGGTTAAAAAACGATTGTATATCAAATTTGAAGAATCCTGGCTCGAACCCCATGTGAAAGCCTAGATGGCATGGTATATGTTTTCCAACAAAATTGACATTAAATCCTGTTCTAAAAGCGCCGGTTTTATACCCAAACCTCAACAAATAGCCTATGGTTGTTTCTTTTGGAATAGCAGGTGTGATGATTTGCCCACCAAAATCGTCGGTCTCTATCCATGCCTCTTGGCCAATCGAACGATAGCGGCCTACCCCACTGCCGACATACAACCATCCATTTTTTCTCAAAAAATATTGGTCATAAAACAAACTAAGGGATTTGACTAGACCTAAATGATTACCATCGGAACCTGTATAAGGAGGGACGGGAAGTGGTATGGTTGGCAAACCATCTTTGATATAAACCTTTTCAAAGGGCCAGCCATTTGCATCATAACCCAATGAACCGTATTTGCTTGACATGCCTATACCCAACGTTGATTTTTGAGTCAATGCGAATTTGGGTTCAAACCTGAATTTTTCAGCTGATGCTCCACCACTTTTACTGCCGAATGGAAGCAAGATTTCAACTCCGGCATCCAACATGATGAAAGGAAGGCGTTGTAAGTTTTTCCCTCTGAATTGG
>JADLHE010000009.1 GCA_020848965.1 Saprospiraceae bacterium | reverse complement strand
TAAAAATTAAATTTTTTGAACACTTCGTGAGGGGGGTAAGCAGTTCAAGGTATGCTGGGAACAGGCTGTTTTTCCTCTCCGCCCAAAACAAGCCAGGCCCTGTCTTTAGGGAGGTCATGTCTAGCATTGACCTATCCACACACGAGAGTTGGGCCATAAAGATAAACAATGCCAAGCAGGACTTTAATTCCTCCTCCATCTTTGACCTGGACGCCGTTGGTAACCTCATCATTGCAAATGGCGTTGACACCGGGAACCACGCCTACCTGCACCCAAATGTCATAGAATTGTTTAAACTGGCTCCAAACGGAGATATGATTTGGAAAAAAGGTCTGCGCTTGAGCATCAACGGGCAGCCGCACGGCAACCTGGTGAAGGTTTTTCGGATTGGTGCCAACAGTAGCAACGAAATCTTACTTCTCGGCTATTTTGCCACGAACTCAATATTCAACAAAGGTCCAGCTTTTGTCATCAAGCTGGACGAATTCGGCAACCCTGTCAAATACAAACTGCTAAAGAACAGCTTTTACTTTGACATGAAGGTGGAGGACGACGGCATTTTTCTTTGGGACAAAAACCCTGACATACCTTTTATCTACCAATACCCACCTTACATTGACACCTCAAGCCTCCGTTTAGTCCGGCTCGACTCCGATCTCAATTTTTTATGGGGCAAAAAATACGACGCTGAAAAATTCCACTATATGACGGGCAGCCTTGCAAGGACGGGAAATGACCGATTGGCCTTGGCACATACCACTTATGGCTACTACCCCGTCATACTTTCGGAACTGGACAACAACGGCAATATCCTTTCCCAAAAAGGCTACCCGAACTACCAGCCTGTCATCTATTCGTTGGGAGAAGGTTCCTTGGTGATGGCCTCCCCTGTGGATTCCAACTTCTCCATCGCGAACCCCATTTTTGCAAAAACGGACACGAACGGCGAGATAGCAGGCTGTGTCACCCTGCCCACCTGCCTTCGGGTAGAGGATACGGCCATTGAGTTTGATGTTTTTGAGGTGGACACTATCGAATGTCTTAGAGAACTGGAACTGCTGCCACCAATGGAAATCACGCCTTCCACCGTCAACTTCACTCCCTATTGCGACTATCCCCCCATTCCCACGCCCGAATTCGGTTTCCCCGACACCCTTTGCACTGGCAGCCCTGCCATTACCACTGGTGGGGGCAGCCGCTACGCCCAAGCCCGTGAGTGGCACCTAACTGGCCCCGGCACGGACAGCCTGCTGCGGGATTCCTTCGAGTTCCGGTACACCTTTAACACGCCGGGAGAATACCTCCTTCGCCAGACCATCTGGGTGCTGGGCTGCGCCCATAGCCACGAGCGCAGCGTCACGGTGCTGCCGCCCCTCAGCGTCACCGTCTCCGCCGACAGTTTGGTCTGCCCCGGCGAGCAGGTTTCCATAATGGCCGAGGCGAGCAGGGCCGCAAGCTATCTCTGGAGCAATGGCCAAACGGGCCAAACGCCCTTCGCCACCGCCAGTGGAACCTACGCCGTCACGGCCACCGACGGCCATTGCGAAGCCAGCGACAGCGCCAGCGTGACCGTCGTGGCGGAGCTGCTTGGCAACAACAACCCGCCCTTCACCCTGCCGCCGGACACTACCAGCTGCTTGCCCTACCTGCTGACACCACAGAGCCTTTTCACCGACCAGTTCTACACAGATACCGACCCAACGGCCACCGCCAGCTTCCTCTTGGAAACGCCGGGCAGCTACCGCATCGGTATGTCGGCCTTCGGCTGCGAGTTCTGGGAGCTGTACGAGTTCGGCGTTGACTGCCATGTGGACGTTTACCTGCCCACTTCGTTCAGCCCGAACGGCGATGGCATCAACGATGTGTTCCAGCCTTATGGGAGCAATTTTGAAGTTTTGGAACTCAATGTTTTTGACCGCTGGGGAGGGCTGCGCTACAAGGGTAAGTCATGGGACGGCGGCACGCTGGGGCAAGGGCTTTATGTTTACACCCTGCACTACAAGAACCTGCGCTCTGGCGAGGAAGCAGAAATGAACGGGGAGGTGCTGTTGTTGAAGTGAACCGATGCCTCGCAGCAAAGTGTTCTGAGCGTGCCATCTGCGTCTGTCCCGACGACGGTGGCGGCGGGAAGTTTGGACATGGATTTTTTGGGCGAAGATAAAACGGTTTTTTGGTTGCTGGTTTAAGGCCTAGGAGTTTAGCCGTCGCCAATAATATCGCCTCCTTCTTCAGCTTTTGATTTTAATTTTTTCCAATGGATTACATGAATATTTCCAACATCACCCCAATAAAAAACACAGATATAACTGTCGGATTTGGTATGTGCTTTCTCAACTGATAAAATTGCTCCTTTTGTATCGGGTGCATCCGTATTTTCCATGCTATAGTTGTTGGGGACATAACTATTGTTGTCAATTGATTGAACCAATTGAATGATTTGCTCTTGCGATAGAAACATTAAGTTTCCAATTCTTTCAACGAACAAGACGCCTTCTATCCCAGTCTGCCTTTCCACTTCTTTGTTAAAGATTGTCGGTTTGTCCCCTATCTTTCGGGCATGTTCTTTTGTTAATTTCTCTGCTTGATAGGAAAGGTATCTATCAATAAGCTTTTTGAAAAAATTCATGTTTTTAGTATTCAATGGGTGTGACAAGTGCTGTTTAAATGCTGCGACCCAAAACTAGCCCTTGTCCCTCACAAAACACCCCACCAAATGGTCGTCCACCATGCCCGTGGCCTGCATGAAGGCATAGCAGATGGTGCTGCCCACGAACTTGAAGCCCCGTTTTTTCAGGTCTTTGGACATGGCATCGCTCTGCGGCGTGGAGGCGGGCACTTCGCCCAAGCGCTGCCAATTGTTGACGAGGGGCTGGTGCCCCACAAACTGCCAGATATAGCGGTCGAAGCTGCCGAACTCTGCTTTTACCTGCAAATATGCCTTTGCATTTTCGATGAAACCATTGACTTTCAGGCGGTTGCGCACGATTCCAGCATCGTTGAGCAGGGCGGCCCGTTTGGCCTCGTCGTAGCTGGCCATTTTCACCGCATCGAATTGGTCGAAGGCACGGCGGTAGTTTTCCCGTTTCTGGAGGATAGTGAACCAACTCAAGCCCGCTTGGGCGCCTTCGAGGCAGAGCATCTCGAAAAGCTGTTGGTCGTCGTGGCAGGGCTTGCCCCATTCTTCGTCGTGGTAGGCGATGTAATTTTCGTGGCTGAGGCACCACGGGCAGCGGGTGATATTGTTCTGCATTTTGCGATTTTAGAGAGCCAAAGGTAGGCGCTTTGTGCTTTCTGTTCCCATCATCTGCCCGCTCTTGCAGGGCAAAAAATTAAAAATTCAAGAATTCCAACACCAAACAACACATATTAGGAATATTGGCATAGATTTTTATATAACAAAAAATACTCACTGGAGGTCTAGCATTTTTGGCTAATCCACCCGTGAATTTGCCTTCTACACCTACACAATATAGCAGCCTTACCGCACTTGCGGAGCGTTTGATACCATGAGAAAACTGCATCTGCCTGGGCTGCGAATTTCCCCGTTGGGGTTTTGATTTTAGTCATGAAGTGATTGAGGTTGGTCATTGGCCATTGCAGGCAATTAATGACCAACGACGGCGAAGCCGCAATGACCAATGGCGCTAGTTTAAAGGCTTTCCACCAAGATTTCAACAAGAATTCAATCTATCATGACGCACTTGGCCGACCATGGGTCAGGGGGCGATAGGGTTTACTACGTTACAACTTAACCGAGTTCATTATGAAACACATGTTTGATTATCTCATGAGCAAAAGGGCCAAAGTCCAGCAGTTGCTGCCTTTGGCTTTGCTGTTGCTGCTGGGCAATGGCCTTTGGGCAGAAGGCTCAAAGGATTTTGTCGGGTTCGGGGGCTACCGCCTCTTCCTCGACAACCGCAACGAGCAACAGATGAAGGTCTATGCAAAAGTAGGCGAGACCATCAACGTTGGGGCGAGCCACGTGGGCATTGCTGGCGGCTTTATCAAGGTCTATCGGCCTGATGGCGCCTTGGCGGCAACCTTCGATGGCACAGGTGGCGGCAATACGGCCATCATTTTCAACAGCGCACAGGAATCCAATGGCCCCTTGGGCAACCCATCAGGCTATATGCCCGGCACTGTGCAAGTAGCCAACGGCGAAGACGGCATCTGGACGGTGGTCATCGCCTTCCCGGTCTATCAGGCGTCCAATTTTCAGAATATCCTCAACAACCAGACTTGGGACCGGGCCACGCATCAGCCTACCGTGCCTACGGTCATCACCTCGTGGGACATCACGGTTTCATCCGGTGGCGCAGCCAATGCTGGCGGGTCAATGAAAAAAGGGCGGGTGTACTCCAATGAGTACGTCTCGGTCATCAGCCAGAACGGGTTCATGACCTCACCGGAGTTTTATATTTTGGCCAAAGGCGGCTTTTTGTACCAGGTCAAGTTCATGGAAACGGACCCCTATCGTTTCCCGATCACTTCGGTGTCGAGGGGCATGGTGAACGGAGCAGGCCAGCCGACCTATAAATCGCTGAAAAGGGAAGACGTCACACGGTCTTCCGACCCGCTTTCATGGGTAATGGGGCAGAACTATTACTACGAGCCACAGGCCGAAGACTACCTGCCCACCAATCTGGAAAACAACAAGATTTTCTTCAACCAACCTGACCAGACCATGCCCGCAACGGCCACGGTCACGGATATATTCAGGAGCAATACGCATACAACCTGGCTGTTCACGCTGCCATCAGCCGATGGCCCAGAGCTGACGAACTTGGAGATCACCTCTACCAGTTCCAGCGGTGTACCCTGCTTGCCGGGTGCCATTCAGGAGGGTGAAGGTGCCAATATCTCCTTCGTTACTTCAGAAGCCTGCATCGCCCAGCTTTCCTTCGACTTGAACAATGACGGCGATTTTGACGACGCCGTTGACCGTATCATGTCAAAAACGGTGGGTGCTGGCGCAAACTCCATCTTCTGGGATGGCCGTGACGGACAGGGGAACATCCTGACGTCGGTTTCAGGTTTCACATTCGGCTACAAGTTGGCGCTGCGCGATGGGGAAACCCACATGCTCCTTTCCGATATTGAAAACAATGCGGGCGGGGTCATTTTCAAGCTCATCAGCGATGTGAACGTAATGGCTTACGACCAGTTCTTCTACGACCATACGCTCGTTGGAGGGCCAAAAAGCGGCAACAGCGCCAACAGTGAGCCGGCACCTACCAATGTGCCTTTCGTTTACCAAAACAATTTTGGTGACAATAAAATATTGGACTACTGGTCATTCGTACAGTACGCCAACCCTGCTACGGGCACTTTTGAAGTGGAAATAACCACCAATTGCCTTTCATTGCCTATCCCAGATACGGACAATGATGGCATTCGGGACGATATTGACATTGACGACGACAACGATGGTATTACGGATAGAAAGGAGCTTTGCAATCCTTCCGGTGGTTTTGCTTGCTTGCCCGGCGCCCGTGACCCAAGTGGCGACGCTGACGGCGACGGCATCCTTAACTATCGGGACGCCAACGATGCCGCCGTGCCGAGCAACTGCTTGGACGCCAACAACGACGGCATTTGCGACAAGGTGGAGCCGGTCTATGATATTGACGGTGACCGGGTACCAGACCACCTCGACCTCGACTCCGACAACGACGGCATCTCCGACCTCTTCGAGGCGGGCCACAATATGCCAGACCTCAATGGCGATGGCGTGATTGATGGTGCGCCATCAGCCTTCGGCCAAAACGGCCTTTTCACGGCCATTTCTACCAGCCCAATTGACCCCAACGCAACGGAAACCTACAGCCGATTGGAATGGGACAACGACGGAGTACCCGACCACGACGACCTCGATGCCGACAACGATGGCATCAACGACGTGGCTGAGGCAGGCTTTGGCGCTTCCGACACCAATAACGATGGCCGTATCGGTGGAAACACCAATAACCCGGTCATTGTGAATGCAAAGGGCCTTGCTACGCTCATTGACCCAGCTATCACCGGCCAACCCATCCCGCTGCCTCCCGACCGTGACGGCGATGGCATCCGCAACTGGCACGACCTTGATTCCGACAACGACCTCATCCACGACGTGGAAGAAGGCGGCAACCCTGATGGCGACAATAACGCCATTATTGGCACGGGCAACCCAATTGTGGATACAAACGGAAAAGCAATTGCTGGCGCAAACGGCCAGTCCGTTGCCACGACTTCCAACCCATCCAACAAGGACGGAGATACCCGCCCCGACTACCTCGACCTCGATACGGACAACGATGGCATCAACGACGTTGTGGAAGCGGACGGCACCGACCCCGACAACAACGGGATGCCAGCAACAGGCACACCCACGGTAAATAACCAGGGTATCCCCAGCTCTCCGAGCAACTCGCCAACCTCTAAGCCAGCCGACACGGATGGCGATGGTGTGCGTGACTACCGTGACCTCGATACCGACAACGATGGCATCAACGATGTTGCGGAAGCAACAAAGCCTGACGGCGACGGCGATGGCATCATCGGCACGGGCACGCCCGTGGTGGATGTGAATGGCCGTGCCATTGCCGACCAGTTTGGCACCCCATTGACGACCCTTTCCAATCCGCAGAATACCGACAACGATAACCAGCCGGATTTCCGTGACCTTGATACAGATGCGGATGGCGTTTGGGACGTAACCGAGGCCAGCAAGCCCGACCCCGACCACGATGGCATCCTCGGAAGCGGCTCGCCAACCGTGGACGCCGACGGCCAAGCCACGGCCTCCAACTTGGTTCCAACTTCAACGCCGACCAACACGGACAACAGCGGCGAGCCTGATTTCCGTGACCTCGACGCCGACAACGACGGTATCCCCGATGCGGATGAATGTCCGATTGATGCACCTTGCACCGATGGCGATACGGACGGCATTGCCGATTTCCGGGACTTCGACCGTGACAACGACGGCATTGACGATGCTTACGAATGCGAGACCTCCACGCCTTGTACCGATACGGACGCCGATGGCATCTCCGACGTGGACGACCTCGACACCGACGACGACGGCTTGGTGGATTTGGATGAATGCCCTGCGGGCAACCCTTGCCCCGATTCCGACAACGACGGCATCCCAGATTGGCGGGAATACACTTGCAACCCGAGCTCACCCGTTGCCCAAATTGGCAATATGAGCAACGCAGCAACAGTCTGCGAAGGCCAATCAGTTAGCCTCACGGCCAACAGCCCGGTTACCCTGAACGGCAACGTGACTTATATCTGGACCGGCCCGAACGGCTTTATTTACCAAGGTTCGGCTGCGCCACAAGGCCCGTTCCCGGTTACGATAAACAACGTGACGAATGCCACATCGGGCAACTATACATTGACGGTTTACAGCGCCAAGGGTTGTCCTTCGCAACCTGCCACGGTCGCAGTGGCGGTTACGTCCATCCCCACCACGCCTGCATTGACCCTCAGCGATACACAGCCTTGCAACGGCGAGGACGTAATGCTTGCTACGGTTGCGCAAAGCGGCCCGAACGTGGAATACCTCTGGTATTTTGGCAATACGCTCCTTTCAACGACGACGACACCGAGCTTCCAGCTCAATGACGTGACGGCATCCAACAGCGGCAGCTATGCCGTGAAGGTGCGCAGGGGCAGCTGCGAGTCAGCAGCATCGCCCGTGGCCAGCCTGAATGTGCTGAACGTCCAAAACACAACGCCAAACCTCAGCGTGACGGAGAACGTGCTTTGCCAAGGCGAGATTTTGGGCCTATCGGCAACGGGCATCCAAAACGGTGCGTCCTACCAGTGGTTCTTCAACAACGGCAGCACCATTGTGCCGCTAGGCACAACCACGGTTCCGGCCTTCACCATTTTCAATGCAACGCCAAGCAACACGGGTTCTTACTCGGTGATAGCAATGGCGGGTGGCTGTACTTCACCACCATCGAACGTGGAGGCGGTGACGGTGGGGGCTTCCCTCAACCAAGCGCCAAGCATCACGGCAAATGACAATACTCCTTGTGCTGGCTCGCAATTGCAGTTCAATTCAACGAGCTATCAAGCTGCAAACGTGAACTATGAGTGGTTCTTCAACAATGGCAGCAGCACCGTCAGCTTGGGTACTACCACAACGCCTTCGTTCACGATTAACAACGTGAGCAACGCTTACGACGGCAGCTACTCCGTGACGGCCAGCAGCAACGGTTGCCCGCCGCAAAGCTCCAATTTGGCCAACGTAACGGTCAACACGGCTGCCCTGCAAGCACCGAGCATTGCGGCAGCAAACAACGTGCTTTGCCAAACGGAGACCATCAACCTCAGCACCCCATCGGCGGGCAGCGGGGCGCAGTACCAGTGGTTCTTCAACAACAACCTGCTCAGTACGACCATACTGCCAACGTTCAATATCCAGAACGCCTCCTTGGTCAACAGCGGCAATTATAGCGTGGCGCTGGTTTCGGGCGGCTGCACTTCTCCGCTCTCAAGCCCACAACAGGTGACGGTAACGAATGTGCTGGCACAAACGCCTGCCATCACGGCCAACAACAACAGCCTTTGCGAAGGTGATGCGCTGCAATTGACCAGTTCGAATATCAGCGGTGCAACTTACGAGTGGTTCTACAATGGCATCTCCCTTGGCACCACGCCAACGCCGATTTACACGCTCAACGGTGTGACGACCCTGAACAGCGGAACCTACACCGTGACGGCCAGCATTTCGGGTTGCACCTCGCAGCCATCCAATGGCCAACAGGTGGCGGTGCTGAACCAAATGGGCACTGCGCCCGATTTGGATGTGTCTGC
>JADLHE010000008.1 GCA_020848965.1 Saprospiraceae bacterium | reverse complement strand
GACCAAAACAGCCTCAATGTTTTCAGCATCACTGACCCTGCAACCGCTTCCCTCGTTTCGATATTGAACCTTGGCTGGGGAATTGAAACGATTTTCCCTTACCAAAACACGCTTTTTATTGGCTCCAATTCGGGCATGTTTATTTTTGACAATTCCAATCCTGCACTCCCAAAGCAGTTGTCGGTGTTCGCTCATGTCACGGCCTGCGACCCAGTATTTGTAAAAGACAACTACGCCTACGTGACGCTCAGGAGCGGCAATGAATGCCAAGGATTTAGCAACCAACTCGACCTAATTGACATTACTAACTTTGCCTCACCAACTTTAGTCAAGTCTTTCGCCATGCAAAACCCGCACGGGCTTTCCATCGCTGGCGACAACCTTTTCCTCTGTGAAGGCGAGTTTGGCCTCAAAACTTTCTCCATCGCAGACCCGTTGCACCTTGACGAACACCTGCTCGACCGTGAGACGAACCTGAATGCCATTGACGCCATTTCATTGAACGAGCAATCCAAATTGTTGATGGTCATTGGTGAAGATGGGCTTTACCAATATAATTTCGATGACCCCAGCGATTTGAAATTGCTGAGCAAAATCCTGATTGAGTAAACAAAGGTATTTTGGTACCCTTTCCGTAAAAAAAACGCTATCCTTGCCTTCCTAAAATCAGAAGGCAATGCCGACCAATTTTCTATTCAAAACTTTCCTTTTCTGCACTGCAATCCTTGGGATTACAGCATGTGGTTCCGACCCCAAAGTGCTCGTATTCTCCAAAACCTCCGGCTACCGCCATGCCAATATCGAAGCGGGCGTCTATGCCTTGCAAGCAATGGGCATGAACGAAGGCTTTCAAGTGGACGCCACCGAGGACAGCACCAAGATAACCGAGGAAAACCTCAGGCAATACGCTGCCGTTATCTTCCTGAACACCTCCGGCGATGTGCTCAATAATTGGCAACAAGCTGATTTTCAACGCTATATAGAAGCGGGCGGCGGCTTTGTCGGCATTCATGGTGCTGCCGCAACGGAGTACGATTGGAAATGGTACGGCAAGCTCGTTGGGGCATTTTTTGATGAACACCCTGCCATACAAGAGGCCAATGTGAAGGTGGTGAATACAGACCATCCCGCCACCAAAGGCTTGCCCGCCACCTGGACTCGCACCGATGAATGGTACAATTTCAAGCCAGTACCTCCCAACGACAAGGTCTATATCACGGGCGCCAAAGGCAACTTCACCCACAGCAGTACCGATAGCTCTGAGGCTGCTATTAACGTGCCCAATTCCGTTCGCTGGACTTACGATAAATCAAAACCATTTCTATCCCCAGATATTAAAATACTGCTCGCCGTCGAAGGGGTTAAGCAGGATGCTACCATCCCTAATCCCTCATCCCTCATTCCTCAATCTTATCCCATTTCATGGGCACATGAATATGAAGGCGGGCGCTCGTTTTACACGGGCCTCGGCCATACTGAGGCGGGCCTAAAAGACCGGAACTTCATCAAGCACTTGGCGGGCGGCATCAAATGGGCCATCGGGAAGGGGCGCTTGAACTACGCCAAGGCCAAAACCCAGCGCATACCACCGCCGGAGCGATTTGTGCGCACGGTGCTGGCCGATAACCTGGACGAACCAACTGAATTGGCCGTTTTCCCAGATGCAAGTGGCAAAGTGCTTTTCGTGGAGCGGAAAGGCGCCATCAAAATTTATTACCCCGATAGGGATACGGTCGAGACCATTGTGCAAATGCCCGTTTACAAGGAGTTTGAAGAGGGCGTGATGGGTGTGGCATTCGACCCCGGTTTCCTGAAAAACCACTGGATTTACATCTATTATTCCCTGATGGAAGGTGGCCGCCGCAACCGCCTCAGCCGCTTCGATTTCACGGACGATATCATTCACCACAGCACCGAGAAAGTACTGCTCGAAGTGCCCGAACAAGTGGGCTGCTGCCACACGGGCGGCTCCATTGATTTTGATTCAAAGGGCAACCTCTTCCTCAGCACGGGCGACAACACCAACCCCTTTGAGTCGGACGGTTTTTCGCCCGCTGATGGAAGGCCGGGCCGGGAACTCTACGATGCCCGCCGCTCTTCTTCTAATACCAACGACCTGCGGGGCAAAATCCTGCGCATCACCCCGCAAGCGGACGGGACTTATACCATCCCCAAAGGCAACCTCTTCCCAGAAGGCACCCCGAAAACCCGCCCCGAAATCTTTGTGATGGGCTGCCGCAATCCCTACCGCATTGCCGTGGACAAGACCACTGACTGCCTCTACTGGGGCGACGTGGGGCCGGACGCTGGCAAAAACGGCGTGGACCGTGGCTCCAAGGGCTACGATTTCTGGGGACGTGCCTGCGAGGCGGGCTACTATGGCTGGCCACTCTTCCGGGGCAACCACACCTATTTCGACTACAATTTTGCAACGAAAAAAAGCGGCCCGCTGCACAACCCAGAAAAGCCCATCAACAACTCGCCCTACAACACGGGCTTGCAGGAGTTGCCGCCGCTTACTCCACCGCTCATCTGGTACAGCTACGACGAAAGCCTCGAATTCCCCTGGCTCGGCACCGGCGGCAAAAACCCCATGGCTGGGCCGATTTTCCATTCTTCCGATTTTGCCGAACCGACCACCGACCACCGACCACCGACCACCGTATTCCCTGAATATTTTGATGGGAAGTTTTTCATTTATGAATGGATGCGGAATTGGATTTATGTGGTAACGATGGATGAAAAAGGCAATTTCGTGCAGGCCGACCCCTTCTTGCCCAACGAGAAATTCAGCCGCCCGATGGACATGGCTTTTGGGCCGGACGGTGCGCTCTATGTTTTGGAATATGGCCAGCAATGGTTCGCCCAAAACCCCGATGCCCGGCTCAACAAGATTGAATTTGCCCCCGGCAACCGAAAGCCAATCGCCGTGATTGACAGCATGGCCACCGTGGGTGCATCGCCCCTGAAATTGAAGTTAAATGCTTCATCGTCAAAAGATTATGACAATGACCCGCTGCAGTATGAATGGAGGATAACGGGCAGCCCTGAGCGTTTTACCGCTAAGGCTTTTGACTATACTTTCAGCAATGCGGGCGAATACGAAGTGAGCCTGAAAGTGACCGACCCAAGCGGGGCCTTCTCCAGTACCTCCACGAAGATAGTGGTAGGAAATACCAAACCTACTGTGGCGTGGCAGTTGGGCGGCAACCAGACTTTCTATTGGGACGACGGGGAACTGCCCTACCAATTGAACGTAACCGATGCGGAAGACGGCAGCTTGACCAACGGAAACCTCGATGCCAAGCGCATAAAACTGTCGATTGATTACCTAGCCGAGGGCCAAGACGTGGCGGCCATCGTGATGGGCCATCAGACCAAGGAATCCGCCACAATGGGCAGCCTCCAGTTTGCAACTGGCCTGAAGCTCATTGAAGCCAACGACTGCAAAACCTGCCATGCCGTGGACTCGAAAGTGAACGGCCCCAGCTATATTGACGTGGCCAACCGCTACTACGGCAGTGAGTTTGCGGTGCAAAACCTGAGCAAAAAAGTCATCACGGGCGGTGCGGGCAACTGGGGCGAATCGGCCATGAGTGCCCACCCCAACCTGAGCCAAAAAGAAGCGGAGGACATCGTTAAATACATCCTCAGCTTAGCCGGGGAAGTGCAAACTACGGCCTCCCTACCATTCAAGGGCACGTACCGAACCAATGCCCATATTGGCAAGGGGGAAAAAGGGGCCTACGTCTTCCAAGCCAGCTACCGTGACCTTGGAGCCGCCAACGGCAGCCACTCGCTTTCCGATAAGCAAATGCTGGTGCTGAGGTACCCTAAAATAGAAGCCGAAACCTACAGCAAAGCCTCGAAGGGCGTCCGCCGCCAACGCTTGGAGCAAACCGATACCTTCACCGTGAACGACCTGATGCACGGGCGTTTTATTGCTTACGATAAAATAGACCTGACGGGCGTGGGTAGCCTCCAACTCGGCTTCCTGAAACAGGACAAACCTTTGGCGGGCACCAGCGTGGAAATTCGCTCTGGCAGCGAAAGCGGTAAATTGCTGGGCAAGGCAGAACTCATTGGCAATGAAGTAAAACTGCCCATCTCCGCCACCAAAGGCGAGCAAAACTTGGTGCTGGTTTTCAAGAACGAAAAACGGAAAGGGGAGGGGATTGGTAGGTTGGATTGGCTGCGGTTTGAGCGGAAATAGCAGGGGAATGAATTTCCCTATATCACTGTCACCAGCATTTCAAGCAACCAAAAACCTGCGGTGGCCTTGTGTAAAATAGACCAAGGCATAATCAAAAAAGGGCTTGGCGTTTTCAATGCCAAACCCTTTTGCTCAAATCATAGCCGCCAAAGACTGGTGGTTTTGCAATTCCCAATCCGCTTCGGTGGTGTCGGTAATCACAAATGGGCATGCCCGACAAGCGATGGGGCCTTCCTGCCTGTGCCACCTGCACTGAGGCCGTATTGCACAGGCCACGACTTCTTCCTTTACAGGCAAAAGTTCAAGCACGGAAAGCACTTTTTCCGCCACTCCACATTTGGAGCCTGTCCACTGCGTACAGCCAGATTCAACGCATTTGTTGGTAAAACGAAATCGTTGCTCGGCTGGAGAAATTTCATTGGCAGTGGCGATAAAGGCTTCATCTATTTGTAGCGGTTGCGGTAAGATGGCAACTGTACCAT
>JADLHE010000007.1 GCA_020848965.1 Saprospiraceae bacterium | reverse complement strand
CTTTACGTTCACGGTTATTTCATCCGAATCAAAACAGCCGCCTTGGTCGCTCACTGTTAGCGAGTAGGTGGTTGTCACGACGGGTGTCGCAACTGGGTTCGGGCAATCCAAGCAACTCAGCGTTGGGTCGGGCAGCCATGTATAGGTCAGTCCAGTAGGAGGCGTGACGGTAGGTCGGAGGGTGGTTGTTTCTCCGAGGTGAATGGTTATATCTGCCGGGAAACTCAAGTTCACGTAGTTCACAATATTAAGCGTTACGGTATGCGTTGAGTCACAACCCGTTGCGCTTGCAAAGGTCTGGGAGTAAGTGCCCGGGGCCGAGACGGTCTGTCCGAAAATGGTGGCAGAGCTTCCCTCGCAAATAGAGATTTGCTCGCTCGTGCTCACATTCGGGATGGGCTGCAAGGCCGTCACGGTCACAATGCTATCGCAACCATTGAACGAAGTAAAAGTGAAGTCTGTGCTGGTGCCCGGCTGCACAGTTTGGCCGTTATAAGTTAATGGCTCCCCGTCACATCCCTGCAAAGTCAAGCTGCTCGTCAGCACATCCAGTTCTTGCACCGTCACCGAAACCAGCGAATCACAACCTTGCCAAGTGGTGAACATGAAATCGGCAGTGGTGCCCGGCTGCAAGGTTTGGCCATTGTAGTTGACGGTTGTGCCCGTGCAAGCCTGCAAAGTGAGGTTGGTGGCTTGTGGGAACAATTCTACGACCGTTACCGTCACCGTAGAATCGCAGCCTTGCCAAGTATTGAACGTGAAGTTCGTAATACTACCTGGCTGCAACTCTTGGCCGTTGTAGTTGGCGGTGCTTCCCGTGCAAGCGGAAAGGGTGGCAGTGCCTGTTGCCTCCGGCAATGGCTGCACGGTCACGGTTACGATACTGTCGCAGCCTTGCGAAGTGACGAAACTGAAAGGCGTGACGCTGCCCGGAGCCAGTTGTTGGCCATTATAGGTCACTGTGTTGTCGGGGCAGGCATGTAAAGTAAGGCTAGTGGTGATGACGTCCACTTCTTCCACCGTTACCGTCACGATGGAGTCACAGCCGTTAGATACCGCAGTTAGCGTGAAATCGGTGGTGGATCCGGCGGGCAATTGCTGCCCGTTATAGCTTACGGTAGCGCCGTTGCAGGCTTGCAGCGTTAAGCTGGAGGTGACGGGTGCGATGGGTTGCACGGTCACGGTCACCACTGAGTCGCAGCCATTGACGGCGGTAAGGGTGAAATTGGTGCTCGTGCCTGCCAATACATTTTGCCCATTGTAAAGAGCGGAAGACCCTTGGCATGCCTGCAAAGTGAGTGCAGAGGCAAAGGTGGGAAGCGCACTGACGGTCACGGTCACGACGCTGTCGCAGCCCGCTGCGGCAGTGTATGAAAACTGGTTCAAGCTGCCAATGGCCAATTGTTGCCCGTTGTAATCGGCCATCGTGCCGGGGCAGGTTTCCAGGTTAACCAAGGTCTGGAATGACTGCACTTCTTCCACTGTCACCGTCACAACAGAGTCGCAACCGTTTGTGGCGGTAAAAGTGAAATCAAGGTTGGTGCCCGGTGGCAAATCGAGGCCGTTGTAGCTCGCCGTGAAGCCTTCGCAGGCTTCCAACTGGACATTGGACGTATAGGAAGGCAGTGCAGCCACTATGACTGTCACGATGGAGTCGCAGCCAATGGAAGACGTATAGGTATAATTTGTGGAACTACCCGGCTGCAACACATTGCCTTGGTAAAAAGCCGTGCTTCCGGCACAAGCCGATAGGTTCACTGTGGAGGTCAATACTTGTATCGCATTGACGGTCACCGTCACCACCGAGTCGCAGCCATTTTGCGAGCTGAGCGTAATGGGCGTTGTGGAATTGGGTTGGAGGGTCTGACCAGCATAGGTAATGGGCGTACCAATGCAAGTCTGCAAAGTCAAATTGCTGGCATAAGTGGGCAGTTCTACCACGGTGACGGTCACGATGCTATCGCAACCTTGCAGGGAGATGAAATTAAAGGGCGTTGTAGTGCCGGGCTGTAGGGTTTGGCCATTATAGCTGACGGTTTCACCCGTGCAAGCATTGAAGTTGAGGCTTTCCTGAAATGCGGTCACTTCCGACACGTTCACGGTCACAACGCTATCACAACCATTAGCTGTGGTAAAACTAAAAGGCGTGGAACTTCCCGGCGCCAATTGCTGACCGTTATAAGAATAGGTAGTGCCCGTGCAAGTCTGCACATTCAAAGTAGAGGTCAGCACTGCCAGCTCTTGCACGGTTACGGTCACGACCGAATCGCATCCATTTTGTGCAGTCAAGGTGAATGGCGTGGTCGTATTTGGCAGCAGTTGTTGTCCATTATAATTGATGGTGGAGCCAGTGCAGGTTTGCAAGGTTAGGCTACTGCTAAAGTTCTGAAGCGTTTGAACGGTCACCGTTACCACCGAATCACAACCATTGAATGCATTGAAAGTGAACGGCGTAACTGTGCCGGGTTGCAATTGTTGCCCAGCATAGGTGACGGTCTCGCCCGCACAAGCCTGAAGCGTCAAGCTGCTCGTTGTGTTTTGAAGCGGCTGTACGAAAACCGTCAGCACGGAGTCGCAGCCGTTGAAAGCGTTGAGGGTAAACTGTGTGGTGCTGCCCGGTGCCAGGTTTTGCCCCATAAAACTGACCGTTTCGCCTTGACAAGCGGTGAGCGTCAGGTTTCCGGTGGTATTGGGCAACGAGGCCACGTTCACGGTCACAATGGAATCGCAACCTGCATAATTGTTGTAAGTGAACTGGCTCGTGCTGCCTGCTGCCAATGGTAGCCCATTGTACATCACCGTTTCGCCAGCACATGCGGTTAAATTGACCGTGTTCGTGCTATTTCCCACCACTGTTACAACCACATCGGAATTGGCCGTTCCACAAAAATTATTGATAGAAGCCACATAAGTCGTTGTGGTAGTGGGGTTTACGGTAATCGTATTGCTGATGGTGCCACCCGGTGTCCAGGTGGCGGTGGCTCCGCCAATGGGGTTGGCAATGAGTGTGGCCGATTCGCCTTGGCAAATGGTCACGTCGTTGGAAGTCGTGATGCTGGGGAAGGGCAGGGTGTTCACTTGAATTTCCACCGAAGTTTCCCCGCAGCTATTGGAGCCAGTAGCCGTATAAATCGAAGGGCCAGAAGGGGGGGTGACGACCAGTACCGGGCCGGAGGTGTTCGTGGGCGTCCAAGTTACCACATCCACGAACTCCGTGTTGACGACCAATACGGCTGGGGTGCCTTCGCAAACCTCCACTACGCCCTCTTGCGGTGTCATATAGGGCAGAGGCAACAATGAAATAGTGATGGTGGTTGAGGATTCGCAGCCCGGATTGGACCCCGTTATGGTATAGGTTATATCGCCACTGGCTGTGACGGTGATGCTGTTGGAAGTCTGATTTCCCGGGTCCCAAACAAGGTCTTCTACCAAGTGGTTGGTTGTTACGGCAAGCGTAACGGTTTCACCGGGGCAAGCATAAATGACGTCCTGTACCGGGGTTACTACAGGCTCGAAGCAGGGGAACTCACCTTCGTAATTGCCACCGGCACCAGGGCCTCCGTTGTTGCTGCACTGGTTGGCTTCTTGGCCACCTCCCCACCATTCGGTAGGGATGCCTGAAACGACCATTGTGAAATTGAAGCTCTCGTCGTTCGGCTGCGTGGTAATGTCCAGAAATACTGGGCCTGAGCCAGGTACTGGGTTGCCCCATTGAACGTTTCCACCACTTATCACAGCATTGAGGGTAGTTCCATTGGAACTGGTGAAGCTGCTCGGTACAATGCTGACAATATTGGCATCCACATTCAAATAAAAGCCCCAAGTAGAGCCAACGCCCGTCGTGATGCCACCTGCCACCAAAGCTGTCCATTGAATGGTGAAAGTACCGTCGCCATTGTCGGTAATGCTATTCATGTGATAGCCCGATGTATCGCAAGCCAGTATAAGGCCCGGTAAGAAAAATGAAATAAGGGTTAGGAGTGCGGTTTTCTTAGTCAGTGCGTAGGCTTGCTTCATTTTGATTGCTGTTTACCCAATGAAATGCTTGTTGTAAAAACAGGGCTTTGAAAGCGTGAATTTACAAACAAATTGCTTTCTGGATAAAATAGCCAAGCCTAGTTGAAGAATTGACATGAAATAAGCAAACGAACGCCGTAATTAGCTTGCCGAACGGGAATTTTATTTTGAAGACTAGCCTATTTTTTCGGCAACCCTTATCCTTATTTTTTCGATTTCTTCCCTGAGCCACCCGTCGAGGTTGCGGTACCAATCCAAATGAGCCGACCAACGCCCACAGCCGCCAACGGCTGGTTCGTGACAGCAGGTTTCTTCCCATTGCTTGCCGCAAGATGGGCATCGCCCGGCAGTATCAAAGGTGTGCCAACTGTGGCCACAGGTGCATTGCCACATATCGGAAGGGGAGGGTTCCCAATTGCATTTTGGGCAGGCAATATTTACTTCGGCCATTGTACAGAGGGTTTAGGCGGTCGGCAAAGGCGGGCTGTTGCTTCGGCCACCAAGTTCCGAAATAGAAAAACCGGGCTTCGAGGGTGCTGCACAATATTGAAAAGGCGCAACGTCAGTCGAAGTCCGGTTGTTTGTTTTTCTGTTGGCAAAATGGGTTTGCAAATGCCCCCAAATCGCCTATGTCGTAAGCAGCGAATGCTTAGATTTCTTCAGCACGCTTCTTTTGCTCCTTGTAAACAGCTTTGAGGTATTCCGCACGCTTGGTTACAGAAGGCTTGGTGAATTCCCTGCGGGTACGCAATTCTTTGAGCGTTTGCGTCTGCTGGAATTTACGCTTGAAGCGTTTGAGCGCTTGGTCAATTGATTCGCCGTTTTTAATTTCTACAATCAGCATATATTGATAAAGTGGACTTTGATCGCCGAAGTGCCTGATTTTGCTGGATTTTTTTCAGTTCAGTGCCTTCGGCTGGTTTCTAAAATTTCCTAACGGGGCGCAAATTTAGGATAGTTTGCTGATAAATTCGGCAAAGTGGGCTGTTTTTGACAAATATTTTTTCAAAAAAATGAAGTGTGGGTACAATCAAGCCATTGGTTGGCTTTCTTTGCTTTTGCCAAGTTGTTTGGCAATAAAAACTGAATTCTATGAAAAAACTCCTTTTCCTCGTTTGTCTCATCATTTCCATTTCTTTTTTGCAGGCGCAAACCAAATCTGCCAAGAACTCCCCTGCACTGACGGAAGCCATGCCCGAAAGCCAAGGCTTCAGCCCTGAACGGCTCGCAAGGGTGGACGGCATGCTACAATCCGCCGTGGCTGACAGCGACATCCCCGGAGCGGTCATGCTCGTTGCCCGAAAGGGCAAAATCGTCTATTGGAAGGCTTTTGGCATGGCCGACAACCAAGCCAAACGCCCGCTGAAAAGAGACGATATTTTCCGCATCGCTTCGCAAACAAAGGCCATCACTTCCACGGCTGTCATGATGCTTTGGGAGCAGGGCAAATTCCAGTTGGATGAGCCTATTTCCAAATACATCCCTGAATTCAAAAACCCGCAAGTGCTCAAGGATTTCAAGTACAGCGACACGACTTGGACAACCGAGCCTGCCAAATCCGAAATCACAATCCGCCATTTGATTACCCATACAAGCGGCCTTGGCTACGGCGTCATTGACGGCGATGAGCGCTTTAAAATGATCTACCAAAAAGCTGGCATCACCGACCTTTATAGCGACAAGGGTGTGACCATCGGCGAGAGTGTGAAAAAGCTGGCAAAATTGCCACTCCACCACAACCCCGGCGAAAAATACACCTATTCCGAAGGCATTGACGTGCTGGGGTACTTGGTGGAAGTGGTCTCAGGTGAGCCGCTCGACCAGTTTTTCCGCAAGCATATCTTCGAGCCGCTGGGCATGAACGATACCTATTTTTACCTTCCTTCGGACAAAGCCAGCCGCCTCGTTGCGGTACAAAAACCGGAGAATGGCCAATGGAAACGCTACCCCGTCACGTTTTACGACCCAGATTATCCCTTGTCCAAGGGGACTTTCTTTTCAGGCGGCGCTGGCTTGAGCAGCACGGCTAAGGACTATGCGAACTTTTTGCAGATGTACCTGAACGGTGGCGAGTTGAACGGCAAGCGCCTGCTGAGCCGCACAACGATTGACGCCATTCTAAGCAATCAAGTGGGCGACCTTTTCGCTTGGGACAACGGCAAGGGCTTCGGGCTTGCTTTTGGGGTTTTGAATGAAAAAGGGGAGGCCAAGGGTGGCAATGGAAGTGCTGGCACTTTCGATTGGGGCGGCTATTTCAACACCAGCTATTTCGCCGACCCCCAAGAGCAGATAATCGGCATTTTGATGAAGCAAACACAAGGGACTGTGTCGGATGAAACGGGCAGCTATATGCGCCAAATGATTTATCAGGCGCTGGATGATTAGTGCGAAAACGGGCGAGAATGCCCATTACTGCTGAATTTTGACTTTTTGCGGAGGCAATAAAGTCAGAAACCAGAACCAAAAAAAAATCCTTTCCGGCGGGCAGCATCTAAGCATATCCCCACTGGAAAGGATTTTTTTACTGTACGATGGTAAGTGCCCAATGGCGTGCTCAATTCATCGAAAATACTGGCGATTCAGCGTTTACGCCGGAGTAGAACGTCAGCAAGTTGATTTTATACTGCATGAAACGGGTGAGCGGCAGCTGTGAAACCAGTTCCAGCACATCCAGTTCAGAGTTGGCGTTGATGGTAGCCCAAATCTTGGAATTGTCCAAGGAGAGTGCATAGTTCACGAGTTTGCCGTCACGGAACAACTTGTTGACTTTAGCCCGCTGGTGCGGTATCTGGCGTAGGAAATCTTCGGACAATATTTTCGGGAGCGTAAAATCTACCATGAATTGGTATTCCTGTGTCATTCAAACAAAAATTAGGAAGTTAGGAAATGTAGTTCTCAATAAAGTGTGTGTATGCGCAAGGCTTTCCGTCTAACTTCGCAAAAAGGAGTTCCTTTTTCGAGGCCGCAAAGGTATCAGAAAATAGCATCCGACAAATACCCAGAATATTTATTTTTTCATCAATTTGTTGCGGCTGCACTTAGCCAAATCTAAAAGAAATCGGGCTGTTGCAACTTCGTCGCAACAGCCCGATTTCTTTTACGGCAATACCTTCATTTTACAAGGAGAACCTGACCGTGACCCCGCTTCGGATATTCGTGGTGGGGTAGCCTTGCGAAGTCTTTGGCGTATTCTTGTTGTAGTCGAAGAAGAAGCGCAGCGACAGTTGTTCGCTGAGTTGGTACTTGATTGCTGGCGCAATGGACACCCTGCGGCTGCCCCTGTTGGGTTCCACAAGTCCCGTTACCAACTCCCGAATGTTCGTCACGTCATCCCGAATTGACATATCGAAGGTGAAGTCCATGTCGCCGGGCGTGTTTTGGCTCGCCCTGGCACCTGGCCTGCCGATATTTGGCTTGTTCTTGTCCTTCTTCGGGTCTGGTTTTTTCTTTTTCTTTGGCTGCAGGAATTTCAGTTTCGTGTCTTTCAATTTGTAGCCAAAGTTCACGGTGAACTCTTCGCCCTTGCTTTCATGGAGGCGGCCCGTACCAATCAGCTCAAGCCGCAACTGGCGGCTCTTCTTATACTCCGTTTTGAAGGACATATCGTTTTTCAGCCTTACGTCAATCCCGAACAGCGGGCTGAACTGCTCGTCTATCTGAATGTCGGGTATTTCAAAGCGGGAGTAATAATCAAGGTTCGTTTCTTTCAGCTTCGTTGGCTTAGCTGCATCGAACTGACGGTCGGTGTCGAAATTGTTGACGACCATCTTCCCTTGATAGCCGTGGGTGATATTGATGCTTTGGAAAATATCTTCCAATCCGCCTAATTTGCTCAAGCCGCCGTAGGTCATTCGCCAGTTTGGCCTTGGCATCGATTTGATGATGACATCGCCAACGAAGTTCTTTGTCACCTTCATCGTGTTGGCGTCTTGGCCCGTATAAGCAGCTATGAAGGCAGGTAGCAACACGTTTTGGTGAAACGGCCCGTAGCCTGCTGGGTAGCCGATATAAGAGGAATCCGGATTGGCGTGGGTGCCACTGCTCAAGCGGTGCGCAACGATGAGTTTGTTTTCCTCAAACTGGCGGAACAAGCCTTGTAAATCCTTGTCAAACAAGGTGTTAAGCGCCGAGTAGGATACGTTGAATTGACCGTAGTCCGTCGTGTTGGCGTGCTTCCATTCCGGTTGGTACTCGCCATTGCCAGGCAGGTCTTCAAAACGGCGGAACTGCTCAGCGTGGTTCTTCGATTTGGAGCGCTTGGCTTCAATCGTCACCCGGAAATCGGAATATGGCTCCAATTCCAGTTTGCCGTCCACCACTTGCTCGTAGGTCTGCGAAACGTTCTTTGGCAGTGCGTAATTAAGGTCGGAGGTTATCCATTGCCAGTTTTTGTACAGCCAATCCTTTTTGGTGTAATAGTCATCTGGATTGATGTTCGGCTGAAGGCCCGCCACGAAATCCCAGCCCGGCGCAGTAAACTTGTCCATTCCGAACAGCTTGGAGTTTTGCGTATAGCCCGGTATCACCGTTCCATAGTCTTCCGTGTATCGGAACTTGAGCTTGCGCACGGTCATCAAAGGCCGTATCAATGCCCGCTCGATGACGGTGGGCTGACGGTCTTTATTCTTGTTCTTATCGTCGTCTTTAGCGCCTTTTTTGTCCTTGCCTTTTCCTTTGTCCACGTCTTTGCCAGCATCCTTGCCGCCGGCGGCTACTTTTCCGTCCTTGCCATCTTTGCCAGCGTTGGCAGGGTTGTTGGGGTCTAGTTCTGGGGTGTCTGGCGACAATTTGCTGTCCTTGCCATCGGCATCTTTGCCTCGTTTGGATTTCTTGTCTTCCTTGCCCTTGCGCCCCGATTTTCCGTCTTTGCCATCTCCTCCTTCTTCGGGGCTGTCTTTGTCACCATTCTTGCCCCCCATGCCCGGCTTGGGCTTGGAGTTGATTTTCTTGAGGTACTTCGAATAATTGTATAATTTTTCAAAATCAAGGTCGGTCTCAGCTTGTCGGCGTTGGCCGTTGGTGATGACGTTCCCGATGGCTTGCGCACTGGACGCCAAGCTCGCTGCATCCCAGGAATAATCGGCATCGTAGCTCAGTTTGACCGAGGTCCAATCCATGAATGGTAGCGTGCGCAATGGCACATTGTAGCTAACCGAATACTGGTGACGATAACTCTTCGTACGGCCAAAGTTTTTCAGGTTCGACATAATGGAGTCACGGCGGTACTCCTTGATATTGGCGATATAATTCGGGTGGGTGGGGTCGGCGTGTCGCTCCAACATGCCCCAATCCTCATCGCCCGACTCAAGCGGTTCGTCAATGACGCCAATGTTTTGGGCATTGAACTTGAACTTGAGGTTTTTGGTAAGGTCCCATTGCAGGTCGTACCTACGATTCCAAAGGAATTGCTTGTTGTAGTAGGTGTTATAGCGAGGGTCGTCACCAGAGAAACGGTATTTCGTGGAGTTGAACTTGCGGTCCAAATCCGTGGAAACACTGATGGAGTTGGGCAATGGGTTGAAGTTTATTTCCTTGATAAACTTCAAATATTTATCGTTCTTTATCAGTTTCTTGAACGGCTCGATGTATTTCACGTTCCGTTGCCAAGCATAGTCCACCGCTCCCCGTTTGCGGGTCAGCACATCGTTTTCAACGATGGGGTCACGTCGGGTCGTTTGGTCGAAACCATAGGTTAGGCTAAAATTGGAGAGGCTCCAAGGCATTTTGGGGGCATTCCCGCCAGCGTTTGCGCCTTGCTTGTCCCAACGCACATTGGTAAAGTTATAGCTCTTGAGTTTGGTGCTGGTGACGGCAATCTGCTGAATGCTGTCAGGGCTGTCCTTGAACTCAATATCGAGGTCATAAGGGTTGAAGCGTGGCGTGCGCACTTCGTTTGAAACTTGGAAATAGAAAGGCAGCTTCAGGCCGAAGTTCTCTGGCAGGAACTTGTCCAAGGCCAGTTGCGTAGCAAAATCGTATTGAACAATGCGCTCTCGACTGCGCTCTGCCAATTGCTGGTCAAGCTCGCCAAAATTGTAGCCGCTGAATTTGCCCGCCAATGAAACCGTGCCCAAGTCGGCCAATTGAATATCGGCACGGGCAAGCGCTGCCACGCCACCTTTTTCATCCAAGCCGAACACTCGTAGCTCATTTACCCAAATCTCGACGCTTTTTGTGTCACTGGCATCGCATTCCACGCCTTGTTTTGGGTTGCGGATGCCAACCATCAATGCCTTCACGTTGCCAAGGTTCGGGGCACCTTTTATTTTATAAACAGCACTGTCTCCGTAAATCCTCGGCACTTTAAAGCTGAATATTTGATTGTTGTCGGGGTCCGGGGTTGTATTCCTTGAAACTTTCAGGTCTATCAACTTTGAGAAATCAATGCTTACGTCGTTTTCCTTTGGCCATACGACCCTTTGGTAAGCCTTGCTTTTTGGGTCCACATTGCCCACGGTATCACTAAGCGTCAATGGTATTTCGTACTCGTAATAGTTGTTCTTGAAATCGCTGCCAAAACGTACAAAAAGGCTTAGCTCACCGTTTTCCAATGGGTCTTCTGCAATATCGCAAATGGTTTCTTCTGCGTGAACGTACATTTTCATTTTGGTGAAAAAACGCATGTCCAGGTTCAGGTTTTTGAACATGCCCCTTGCGTCTCCATCTTCTAGGTCGCAAACACGAAGGGTGAGGGCCTGCTCATTCTGAAGCGCATTCAGGTTTACGCCAAGTGCTTGCTCACGGCTGATGCCCGGAGGCAGTACATAGTTGAACGGTTGGCGGCGGCTGTTCTGCTCAATATTCACCTTGTTCAACTCAAAAACGGTGCTTCCGCCTTCAGGAGGTGGCCCAAAGCACTGCTCACCGAGCCCTTGCTTGTAGCGGCGCCATTGGTTGCGCTGGAGGTCAAGCGTTGCGAAGCGGAACTGGACAGGTGCCTCGAAGTCCTTGAAGTACATGCGCATAAAGCGGATGGAACGGAAGTCCTGAATCCCACCGATTTTCTGGAAGTTCTCTCCCTCTGGTACATCAAGCGGCACCCGGAAGCGGTACCATTTGCGGTTGTTCTGACCATCTACCACATCGGTGATGAAGGGGTTGCCTTCCCGCTCGATACCGCCTGCGCCATCGTGCTTGATGGGCACCCGGTACTGGAAATAGCCCTCCGTTTCGTTCAGGGTACGGTCGTTGTCCAGGTCCTCGGCATCTGGCAACAGGGTAGCTGCCGTGGAGGTCTGCTCCTGCCCGTTGTTGATGGGGGTGTTGCCCTCCGTGCCGTAGTGGCGGTCATAGCGTTGCAACAGCGGTGTGCCGCTTGGGTATCCATAGCGGAAGTGCCGGAAGTTGTCGTTGGAGGGGTCAACCAAGATGGAGTCCCTTGCATCCGGGGTTAAGGTAGAGCTTTGGATGGCACTCACATAGTTCGCAAAATGCTCCGTCTCCATTTCGTCGTTCATACCGTCAAGGCCCACGTCCTGTGCGCCACGGTTTTCTTTGTCCGTGTCGAAGGCATTGTTGATTTGCTGCGTGAGTGGCACTCGGCCCCATGCAGTTTCAGTTGCCCGACGACCTTTCGTGTTCGGGCCAGGCAAACCATTCTCGAAGAATTTGCGGCTATCGGGCATGATGTCCTCCTATATATTGCCGAGGTTGAAATAGATATAGCCGTCCATTGCACCATTGACAGCGTCTGGGTTGGGGGCGGCGGTTCCCAAAGTGTCTAAGTAAGGGCTGAGCATCCAGAATTCTATGAACTCGATGTTTGCGGTCTGGAAATCGTTCGTTGTCAACTGACGCATGATGCCACCCCAGCGAGTTTCAGGCTTGAATAGGTAGCCAAAATTGTCCATACCTGCTGAGAATTGCGTCCCACTACCTGGTAGGTCGAAATTGTAAGGCCCCCTGCGGGTTGGGTCGTAGCGCACGTCCAGGATTTGGGTGTACGAGTTGGCTCCGCCAAAAGATGATTGCGGCGTGAAATTGGGGAATATCTCCTGCTGATTGATGTTCTGAGTATATGGGTTGTTGTTGTCGCTGTCTGACCGGATATCGCCACCCGTTTCTAGGCGGAACCAGCTCAAATGCGCCCGATTGACACCCGACAAAATATTGTCTTTCAAGGTGGATTCGGGGAACATGTTGTTCTGTGGGATACTGGCCAATACCCATCCGTTGGACCCCGTGAATGGCGACTGGATATTGATGGGCTGGGCACTGCCCTCGAAGTCGTCGAGGTAAACGATGCCACCTTTGGCGTCCTCCTCAGTGTCTTCGTTGATGGCTCTGGCGTGGCCCGGCTTGATGGCCGCAGCTTCGCCAGAGAGCGTCAGGTTGGATGGAGCTTTTGTTGAATAGAACGGGAGCTTGTCCACCATGCGGGTCAGCCAAGGCACTTCGTTGCTGTAGTTCACATCAATGCCGAACATCCGGTTGTTGATAGGGTCGTCGCCGATGTTCACTTTTTGCGTGTAGGGCCGTTCGAACATGCGCAGGTAAGTACCACCGATAGAGAGGTGCTTGTTCACCTCGTAATCGGCCCGCACACCAATCATGGATTTTTGCTGGAAGCCAAACAGCGTATTGTCCTCAAAGCCCACCTGCACGGGGGTGCCAGAGTTGAGGATGGCCGTGTTCAAGATGCGCACCTTGCCGATGGCATAATCAACTTCATAGTCCTTGCCTTCAACGAGTTGGGCACCGCCCGCTGTTACCCTCACAGAGCCGGGAGGAATGTTGAAGGCACCCAATGAAATCTCGCTGGACACATCCGATTTGAAAGTACCTTCAATCGAGAAGCGGTTCAATTCTGGGAATTCCCTTGCATTGAAAAGGGTCTTCGTATATAATTGCTTGTAAACGTATTTTTTCTGTTCAACAGGGTCTGTAATCTGCGCCTGCAAGGCGTCGCCGAACGGTTCTAGCTTTGGGAACATGATGCGGCCATTGCGGGATTGAATGGTCAGGCCCTCCACGTAGTCGAATACGCCATCAGGCTGCGGGTCATTCTGCACGTTCAGTTGGTCGAGGTTGAAAACCCGAATGAGCGGCTTCTCGGCAATATTACTGGTGGGCAGGAACCGCTTTTTGCCCTTGCCGGGGTCGTCGTAGAAAATGTCAAGCTTGAAGTCCTCCTTCGCAACGTTGTAAGCACCGATATTATAGACGTTTTTCATCATCAAGTCCCAAGTGGAGACGGTGACGGGCTGTACCGTACTTTTCAGCATCTTGATGAAGAGCACGTTCTGCTCAGGCACGTTGTTCGAGGAAGTGTCACGGTCCAGCACGCCTGAGTTCTGCGCTACGTCTTCGGCCATTTGGCCTACTTGGTAGATGGAGTCTTTGTAGGTGTATT
>JADLHE010000006.1 GCA_020848965.1 Saprospiraceae bacterium | reverse complement strand
GAGCGATGGGGGATTTGGAAAAAGTGCTGCGCCACTTTATCATAAATTTGTTCAGCAGGCCAAGAAACTAAATCCTAGATATTTGACAATGATTATTCCTTCAAGGTGGTTCGCTGGAGGGAAAGGACTTGACGAATTTCGCAAAGAAATGTTGAATGATTCTCAGATACGTAAAATTGTAGATTTTGAAAATGCTGGAGAATGTTTTCCTGGGGTTGATATTGCTGGTGGCATATGTTATTTCCTGTGGGAGAAAGACTTCATAGGAAAATCAGAAGTCATTAATATTGTAAATGGGGTAGAAAGTCATTCAATCCGTTCGTTAAACGAATTTCCTACATTCATTCGTAACAGTGAAGCTGTTCCAATTATTCGTAAAGTCATGGCTTCTAAGGAGCCTAAAATGAATACGATGGTGTCAAGTAGGAAACCATTCGGAATTCCAACAAATGGCAAACCTTTAAAATCAGGTGATATTACTTTACGTTGGTTAAATGGAGATGGGCCGTATAAGAGGTCTGAGGTTATGACTGGAAAAGATATGATTGATGATTGGAAAGTTATTACATCTTATGTAGGTTACGACCATGCGGGGAATCCAGGTAAAGATGGCAAAAGAAAAGTTTTTTCTAAAATTGATATAATTCCACCAGGAACCATTTGTACTGAAACCTATTTAGTTGTAGGCGCATTCAAGACCAAAATAGAGGCTGAACATTTGAAAGAATATATGAAAACTATGTTTTTTAGGTTCTTGGTATCACAATTTATGTATTCACATCACATAACTAAGGACTCATACCAATTTGTGCCAATACAAAACTTCAAAGAAGCTTGGACTGATGATAAACTTTACCAAAAATACGGCCTAACTAATGAGGAGATTGAGCATATCAACAAATCAATTAGGCCAATTGAAAATTAAATCCGTTAACAATTAAAATTAAATCAAATGACAGAGCAAGAATTTTTTGAAATCGCAGGTTATTTTGCAAATCCAAATAGAAATACAAGAATTGAAATTGAAGGAAAACGCAAAGTAATTCTGAAATACAGTACAGATTATGAATCCATTACAGGTTCTGAAATTGATTTGGATGAAGATTACGTTACTTTATTAGAGGACGATGCTGATAAATGGGGTCGAGAGATGAGAATTTATTTCTCATGTGAAGATGAAGATGCTTTGCCAGATTCAATCAATGATTTAAAGACTGTCGGGGGAAGGCATGGATATGAACAATGGAGTCATAGATTAAACAACAGAGATGTAATAGATAGATTATTCTCTTACGGCTTTAGGCTAGGAGAATTTCAAGATGAAGATGAAATTCGAGCATCAATCCCTGAAGATTTCATTGAAGATTTCGAAAACGGATATGATATAGATTAAAAAATATGTCTCAACAAAAGTCAGTAAATATTAAATGTTATGCCACAGGACTTTTTCCCTGCACGTCTGCAAACTAATCCTACCATTTACGCTTACGAATTGGTGGGAGTTGACACCCATAAAGGCAGGCTAAAGATTGGCTTTACTGACCGTGACGCCCAAACACGGGTAGCGGAGCAATTGAAAACTGCCCGTTTGCAATATAAAATCGTCTATGAAGAATCCGCCATGCGGAATGATGGTTCTTCCTTTACGGATTTTGAGGTACACCGCTATCTGCGCTCCATGGGCATCAAGCAAGTGGACGGGGAGTGGTTTTTGTGTACCCTTAAAGACGTAAGGGGTGCGGTACTTGCCATCAAGAGCGGCATCAAAAACGAAGAGAACAGGACGCTGAGCTTTGGGATGCGGCCAGAACAGCAAGCGGCAGTGGACAAGACAAGGGCTTATTTTGATAGCTATCGAAAGGAAAATCCCGACAAGACGCCGCACTTCCTATGGAACGCCAAGATGCGTTTCGGGAAAACCTTTGCCAGTTACCAGCTTGCCAAAAAAATGGGCTGGACAAAGGTATTGGTTTTGACCTTCAAGCCAGCCGTGGAATCTGCTTGGGAAGAGGATTTAAGGACGCATATTGATTTTGCAGGCTGGCAGTTCGTATCCAATTCCGCCGATACGCTCACCTACGAAAAAGCGGACAAGTCGAAGCCACTGGTCTGCTTTGGTTCCTTTCAGGATTATCTTGGCAAGAACCCAAGTACAGGTGGCATCAAGGCCAAAAACGAATGGGTACATGCCACGCATTGGGATTGCGTCATTTTTGATGAATACCATTACGGCGCCTGGCGGGAGAACGCCAAGGAGCTATTCGAGGCAGAAAGCAAAAAGGAAATTGAATTCGGAGAGGGCGAGGGCATTGAGTACTTCGATGAGGAAATGATGCCGATAACGACCAAGCATTATTTGTACCTGTCGGGCACCCCGTTCAGGGCCATAGCCACCGGGGAGTTCATCGAAGAGCAGATTTACAACTGGACATACTCCGATGAACAAAAGGCCAAAACCAACTGGCAAGGGGAGAACAACCCTTATGCCTCTTTGCCCCGCATGGTGTTGCTCACTTACCAGCTACCAGACTCCATCCGAGAAATAGCGATGAAGGGCGAGTTCAATGAATTTGACCTAAACGTGTTTTTTGCGGCAGAAGGCGAGGGCAAAAACGCAAGGTTCAAATTCGAGGACGAGGTGCAAAAATGGCTTGACCTCATTCGTGGCGACTTTAGCGAAACCACGATAGACAACCTTAAAATGGGGGCGAAAAAACCACCGCTGCCGTTTTCCCATGCACCACTATTAAAGGTGCTCACCCATAGTTTTTGGTTTTTACCAAGTGTGGCTTCCTGTCATGCAATGGCCAATTTGCTCAAGCAGCGACAGAACAAGTTTTACCATGATTACACGGTGGTAGTTGCTGCGGGTACTGGTGCTGGGATTGGTGTTCATGCGCTTGGCCCAGTGCTCGACGCCATGACCGACAACCCGCTGGAATCAAAGACGATTACGCTATCATGTGGCAAATTAACAACAGGCGTTTCCGTCAAGCCTTGGACGGGGATTTTCATGCTGCGCAATTCGTCCAGTCCAGAGACCTATTTTCAGGCAGCGTTCCGGGTTCAGACGCCTTGGACTATCAAGAATCCGGACAGCAAATCGCCCAACAAGGAAGATATTCTCAAAGAAGAATGCTACGTTTTTGACTTTGCACCCGATAGGGCGCTTCGGCAGATAGCAGATTACAGTTGCCGCTTGAATGTCGGGGAAAGCAATCCAGAAGCAAAAGTGGCCGAGTTCATCAATTTCCTTCCTGTGTTGGCTTACGATGGCAGTTCTATGAAGGAAGTGGACGCCGCTGGGATTTTGGACATTGCCATGAGCGGCACTACTGCTACCCTTTTGGCAAGGCGCTGGGAAAGTGCGTTGCTCGTCAATGTGGATAATTATACACTTTCAAGGTTGATGAGCAGTGAAGCAGCCATGAAGGCACTGATGAGCATTGAAGGCTTCCGCAACCTCAACCAAGACATAGAGACCATCATCAACAAATCGGAAGCCGTCAAAAAAGCCAAAAAAGAAGCTGGGGGTGAGGATTTGAGTCCGAAGGAAAAGAAGGAGCTTTCAGACCAAGAGAAAGAATACAAAAACCTCAGAAAACAGATTCAAGAAAAGCTCATCAAGTTCGCCACCCGAATCCCTGTTTTCATGTACTTGACCGATTACCGGGAAAGGAGCCTAATTGATGTGATTACCCAATTGGAACCGGGCCTTTTCAAGAAAGTGACTGGCCTCTCTATCAAGGACTTCGACCTTCTCGTTAGCCTTGGCGTGTTCAACAGTGCTTTGATGAACGATGCAGTGTACAAATTCAAGCGCTACGAAGACGCTTCGCTTGAATACACGGGCATCAATAAGCATGAAGGGGAGGATATTGGGCTTTGGAGCACGAGATTGAGTAGGGGGGAGTATGAGGGGACGTTTTTGAATGAGGCGGGGTGAGAAATTGATTCCCCGCTGAATCAAAGCCTTCTTTCTAGCATCTGGTCTACTCTTTTCAATATAATAATCAGCATAGCGGGTTAAAACTTGCTGTAAAAAAGTAATTTATGGGTGGAAATGTGTAGTTTTAATGCAGCAGAAGACTTGAAACAACAAACAGTCATTACTTTCCCATAACAAGATTGTTAAAAATTGATGTAATTTTGCCAAAAAAGGAAGTTGATGCCAATAGAGAATACCAAAGATTACATTTCAAAAAACACCGCCATAGTGAATGACGAAAATGATGATGTTGAGTCTGAAAAGAATGATGACGTTGTCATTTCGCATCCCTTTGATCCGTCGCTTATTCGAATCACACCGCAACCATTCAACATTGGACAATTGCTTGAGCGCTTGGAACACCGTGAAATAAATTTAGACACAGAGTTCCAAAGAGCATTCGTTTGGGATAAGATAAGGCAAAGCCAGTTTATAGAGTCCATCATCATGCGATTGCCAATACCTACATTTTATTTCGACGGAACTGATGAAAATCGCTGGCAGGTGATAGATGGGCTACAGAGAACTTCCACTCTTAAAGAATTTGCTCTTGATAAGTCACTAAGATTAATCGGCTTGGAGTTTCTGAAAGATGAATTTGAAGGGAAGGGTTATGAAGATTTACCAAGAAACGTACAGCGTCAGATAAAAGCATTTCCTATCACAGTTCATGTTATTGAGCGTGGTACTCCCGATGTTGTTAAGTACAATATTTTCAGCCGAATCAATCGTGGAGGCTTAGTTTTGAGGCCACAGGAAATTAGACATGCTCTATATCAGGGTGTTGCTTCAAGGTTGGTCAAGGAGTTAGCAGAAGATGATACATTTATCAAAGCTACGCAGGGTAAAATAAAGAAGACCCGTATGGAAGACAGAGACTTTGCAAATCGCTTTGCAGCTTTCTATGTGCTTGGCGAAAACAACTATGAACCAGATCTCGATAGCTTTATGAGCAAAGGAATGTCCCAACTACAAAAACTGAAAACACAAGAAGAAAACAGCTTGAAATTGGCATTTCGTAAAGCTATGAATATAGCTTTTGAGATATTTGGAAATGATGCTTTCAGAAAACGCTTCAATGAGAGCGATCAAAGAAAACCAATTAACAAGGCTCTATTTGAAGTTCTAAGTGTTTCGTTTTCGAAATTAAGTGATAATGACAGCAATACTTTAAAAGAAAGAAAAGAAAAGTTCAAAAAATTATTCATAAATGAGATGAATAGTCCACGTTTCCTTCGCTCCATTACACAAGGTACTGCACTTAAGGAAAATGTGGATTACAGGTTTTCCAGTATTAAATTTATCATCGAACAAACATTAAACAATGATTAAGAAAGTTCGTTTGCAAAATTTCAAATCCCATGCCTCGACCGAACTGGAAACGGGCAACCTGACTTTACTATGCGGACAAAATGGCGTTGGAAAATCGTCTGTATTCCAAGCTTTATTACTACTACGACAGTCGCACCAGAAAAGCCGACTTAATGATGTGCTGGATTTGAACCGCCCTCTTTGTGAAATAGGGACTGCTTTTGATGCACTTTACCAATTTGGCGATGATACCATTCAATTTACTTTGGAAGGCGACAAAGGAAGGGCACATTGGGAGTTCAAGTATGAAGAAAACAAGCGAAATGCAACTTTTCTAAAAGTAGAAAAGAG
>JADLHE010000005.1 GCA_020848965.1 Saprospiraceae bacterium | reverse complement strand
GTAAAAGGCCGAATCGCCTCAACTGCTGCTTGCCACTCGGCACCTTCTTCATTGACGAAGTCAACGAAAAAGAAGTATTCCCAAGGCCGTCCTTCGATGGGGGCGGACTGGATTTTCGTCAAGTTCGCACCGTAGGCGGCGAGGGCGGCGAGCACCTTGTGCAGACTGCCGACCTCGTGCGAGAGGGAGAAGAAGAGGGAAACTTTGTCGGCATTGGTGGTTGTCTGAACTTCAGCCATGCGCTCCAGCACGAGGAAGCGGGTGAAGTTCAGCTTGTTGGTTTCGATGCTCTCTGCGAGCAGGTCGAGGCCGTACATGCTGGCGGCGAGGCTGCTGGCGATGGCTCCAACGCCTTTGATTTGCTGCTGCGCAATGCGCTGGGCACTCAGGGCGGTGTCCTCCATTTCCACGAGGCGTATGTGTGGGTGCTGCGCAAAGAACTCGTCGCACTGGGCGATGGCGATGGGGTGCGAGTGTACTTCCCACAGGTCCTCGATTCGCTGGCCGGGCAGTGCCATTAGGTTCTGCCGGATGCGCAAGTAAACCTCTCCGACTGCCCGCAGTTTGCTGGCCGTGAGCAATCGGTAATTACCGATGATGCTACCAGCAATGGTGTTTTCAATGGCCATGAGGCCGGTGTCGGCAGCGCCGCTTTCCACTTGTTCAACGAGTTGGCGGAAAGTGTGGGCTGCCACGATTTCCACCCGGTCGGCGCCGAAGAAGTGCCGGGCAGCGATGTCGTGAAAAGCACCGGGCACGCCTTGGATGGCAACCTTGAGCTTTGGCTGTGCCTCCACTTCGGCAGTGGCCTCGCTTCCGATATTTGTTTCTACTATGCTCATTTTCAATTATTTATAAAACAAAAAAGCCCCGGCATTGCGGGGCTTTCGTTTTTCTTTTTCACAAAAAAGCAAACCAAAAGTCCCCTAAGGAGTACCCCAGAAAAAATAAAAACCCCAGAAAAAGTTAACTTGGTTAGGCGACATGGCTGCGGAAAAAGTTATGAGTTTTGAGTTGCGAGTTTCGAGTATGCTCGCATCATCGCTCATCACTTGTCTTTTTGAATAAGGGCAAAAAAAAAGTCCCGCAAGCGGGACTCTTTGATTTTATTTTCAAACCTGATTGAAGAACAAAATGCTTTAGCCCCGTTACGATTGACCGTAAAAGTAAAAGCTAAACCAAAAATTGTTCGGATACAGATTCATCTTGATTTCGATTATGCGGCAAACTTAACCGCTTATGCAATACGGCGCAATAGCCAACGCACTTGAAGAGCCACTTTTTTTATTTCCATAACGGATGGATTTTGGAAATTCCAAGGTAAAACAACTTGCAAGTATTTGATATTCAATAATTTACAAAAACAGCAACCCCAATAAACTTAGTGTAAAATTGCCCAAAAGATTTTTACCATTTTCCATCTACGGCCAACACTTTTACCTCTATGCGATGGTTGAGCATGTGTTCATCCATGCTGCAAGTCTCCCCATTTCGGCAATGGTTGAGGGGCATGGTTTCCCCGCAGCCCTTTGTCAGGATACGTCGCTTGTCAATGCCTTCCCGTACCAGATAATCTAAGATGGTACCGGCTCGGCTCTCCGAAATTTGGAGGTTTGTTTCATCCACACCCAGCGCCTCCGTATGCGCACTGATTTCAACTTGAAGCGAAGGATAGTTTTTCAATAGGTTCGCCAGTTTGTTCAATGGGTTAATGACCCTTGGGGTCAACTGCCAAACATTGGGGTCGAACACTGCGCCATCCAAGCGAAAACGCTCGCCCAATGCTAAGCTACCATCATCCAGCTTGCTGGATAAATCAACGAAACTGCCCAATTGGTTGATATAGCTTTTCCCAGGCTCCAGTGTTTTGGGCTTTTGCTCCGCAACTTCAGTCGGCGCAAAAGGGTCTTTGCTTTGGGTAGTTGGTGGGACTACTTCCGAAGCTGGGCCTTTATCAGTTTCCGCAGGTGCTACTGGCTTTAATTCTTCGCTTTTTTGATGCGTTTTGGGGGTAGGCTCTTCAACGGCAACGGGCTGAGATTGGGGCTTTTGAACCGACTGCACGGGGCTTTCCTCCACTTTTGCAGGCGGCGGCGTCGCAATGGGGAGTTCTATTTTTTTCGTTTCTACAACGGCTGCTGGCTCCTCAACGGCTATTTCCTCACTAGCTGGTTGGGGTGTTTCCGTTATGGCAGGAGCTACGGTTGGTGTTGTTACAATAGCTACTGGCTCCTCCGCCGTGGGTAATTCGGGTGCTTTGTCCAGCACGGTGAAAATGTAAATATCATCATCGCCGCCACTGCGGCTGCTGGTGAAATAGCCACTATGCTCGTCGTTGGCAACAAAGATGGAAATATCGTCCAATGGGCTATTGATGGGTTTGCCAAGGTTGGTGGCTGGCTGCCAGGCCCCGTTCTCGTCTTTGTAGGTCATGAAAATATCGAAGCCGCCGAAGCCGGGGTGGCCTTTGGAGCAGAAATACAATTTGCCATCAATCGCCACGAACGGGAAGCCCTCGTTGGCCGTGGTGTTCACTGCGGGGCCGAGGTTTTCCGGCTTGCTCCATTCGCCATTTTTCCGCTCCGAAACCCAAAGGTCCGTGCCGCCGAAGCCGCCTGCCCGATTGGATGCAAAAAAGAGCAATTTGCCATCGGGCGATACAGCGGGGTGCATGAAATTGTGGTTTGATGAGCAAAATGGCAGTTTTTCGACGTCTTTCCAGCGCTCGGTTTCGCCCGATTTTGCGGAGTAGAGTTGCAAGCTGTAGGTGTTCTGCTTGTTCAGTTCATTGTCGTTTCGGGTAAAGAAAATCTCGGAACCATCGGCGGTGAGGGAGGCATTGCCCGTGTTTTTGTTCACCTCGCTCAGTTTGGAGGAGTATTGAATCGGCTCTGCAAAACTGCCATTCGTTTTTTTCTCGCTGATATAAAGGTTGAGGTAATCACGGCCAGTCCAGCCCGATTTTTCCTTCAGTATCTTCATGCCCTGTTTCCGGTCCGAGGAGAAAATCAGGCCCTTTCGGCTAGCAATCGGGGCATTGTCATCGGCATCGGAATTGAACGGAAACGGCTGTATATCAATATATTGGAAATAAGGCTGAATGAGCGGGGCGTAGTCGCAAGCCCGAAGCATAAGGCCCGCTTTCTCGTCCTGTGGCTCCAGTTTTTGGTAGTCCGAAAACCATTTACGGGCTTCGTCGTACTTGCCATTGCTCATCAGTGCCTCGCCATAATAGTATAGGTTATCCGCCTTTGCGGTTTCGTCCTTCACCACTTCGGCGTAGAGTGCCTCGGCCATGTCCATTTTGTTGTTCATGCGGTAGCAATAGGCGAGTTTGCTCTTGAGCGTGGTGGCATTCCGACCCAGTTTGCCCTCGTTTTCCATTTCCTGCAAGGCACGGCGGTATAGGTCCGCTGCATCGGAGAACTGGTTGTTTTTATAGAGTTCGTTGGCCTTGTCTATGGTCTTGGATTGCGCCAGCAGTGGCGAAGTAGTTCCAAGCGCTGCCGCAGCAAGACAGGCAAATGCTATCTTGCGGAACAAATCTTTATGTGGTAGAATTCTCATGACTATCAGTTTTAAGGACTCAGGGGCTTGTTTAAGTGCAACAAAAGTAGTGAGGATGGCTGCAATGGAGATAATGCACAAGCCATGTTCAACTTTTACCTGCGCCTAACTGGGTTTTATGGCAAAAATTGTGCGAGAAGGCTTTTTCGAGCATAACAATAAAATTTTTACAGGCTTTTTAAACTTTGCCAACTTGTAGAAGTCTATCCACCAAACCCTCACGCAAGATTCGATGGTGCAAAACAGCGAAATCGTGGACGAAAGGATTTTGTCACTGCTGCGGGAGGGTGGCAGCCAAGCCGACCGTGGCTTTCGGCTACTGATGGAATCGTACCAAGAGCGGCTCTACTGGCAAGTGCGCCGTATGGTCTTTGACCACGAAGATGCCAACGATGTGCTTCAAAACTGCTTTGTGAAAATCTATCGTAGCCACCACACTTTCGAGGGAAAGTCGAAGCTCTTTACTTGGCTCTACCGCATTGCAACGAACGAGGCCATCACTTTTTTGAACAAAAAAAAGCAGCGTATGTCCACCCCGCTCGATGCTGGCGAAAGCCCGATGGCCAATAGCCTGCGGGCCGACGAGCATTTCGACGGCGATGCTGCGCAACTGAAACTGCTGGCAGCCATTGAAACCCTGCCCGACAAACAGCGGCAGGTGTTCAACCTGCGCTATTTCGATGAAATGAGCTACGCCGAAATGTCCGAACTGCTGGGCACCTCGGAGGGGGCACTGAAGGCATCGTTTCACCATGCAGCCAAAAAAATCGAAGGGTACCTGGTGAATTGCGATTAGGCTCCCTACGGGAATGAAAAATTTGAAATGAGTAGCATGAACGATAAAGAACTGAGGGACGAGTTGGGCGAACTGCCGTTCCTCAAAAAAATGAAGGAACAATCGCCCCAGACTGGGCTGCAAGTGCCGAAGAACTACTTCAAGCACCTGCCTGATGAGGTCTTGCGCAAGGCCAAGGAGCCTGTGCCGCAGCCATTGCCCCAGCCAAGTTGGATGGAGCGGGCAGGGGAGTTCTTTGCGGGCCTCCTACAGCCCCGGTATGCAATGGCATTTGCTTCGGTGCTGGCCTTGGTGGTGGCTGGAATCTGGTTCATTGGCAAATCAGACAGGGAGACTGCACCACCAATTGCAGCAGTTAGCTTGAACGACATCAGTGACGAGGAGCTTTTCGCCTACGTCTCAGAGAATATCAGTGATTTTGACCACGACCTCGTGCTGGAAACCGCTGGCCCTGAATTGCCCGAAATAAAAACACAGTCGAAAACAAAGCCTTCCCTACCGAAAACAGCGGCCCCAAAGCCCGAAGTGGAGGAAATGGAAGAGTATATTGACGATGTGATTGATGAAATCAACGTCGAAGATTTAGAGGAGCTTTTGTGAGTTGGCAGTCGCTCACTGCGCATGCACCTAGCCAGTTTTTACAACTAAAACCTTTGCCGACCCAATGAATATGGCGGCTGTAAAATTTAAAGCAATGAAAAAATTAAGTTTCGCAACTGTATTTCTTTTCGCCTTCGCAATTTCAGTGATGGCGCAGCCCGGCCCCCGTGGCGAGAAGCGGCAGGAGAAGATGGAAGCCTTCAAAATTGCCTTTTTCACCGAAAGGCTGCAACTCACGCCTGACGAATCCAAGGCTTTTTGGCCCTTGTACAACCAATTTGAAAACGAGCGGGACGGCCTCAAGGACAAGTATGACCTCGAAGACAAAAAGCTCGAACTTTTGTCGGACAAAGAGGTGGAGGCCGCCATCATGCAGCACATCGAAATGGAAGAACAACTGGTGAAGCTCCGCCGTGACTACGTTCGCCGCTTCATGGAAGTGCTGCCTGTGCGCAAGGTGGCCTTGCTCCAGCGCATTGACCGGGACTTCAAGGTGGCCCTGCTCGAAGAAATCAAAAAGCGCCGGGAAGCCCGCCAAGGCGGAGCGCCTAGGCGCAATTGAAGCAATTAACACCTGAGTTTTTATAAAAAGACCTGCAACACGGCGTTGCGGGTCTTTTTTTTGGTTCAAAATGTACCTTTGTCGCCGTTCAAGGAATGAAGGGCTGAGGGAATCAAGGGTTGATATTGTTGCCGTGTGTTTCCTTCCATCCTTCACTCATTCCATCCCTGTCTGCCGACAAGGCAGGCTTCAATCATTTACTTCATGAAAATACTCGTCACTGGCGCCGATGGCTTTGTCGGTAGCAACCTCGTCCGGGAACTCTTGAAACGCAACCACGAGGTCGTTGCTTTCATACAACGGGGACTCCAACCCGTCACGCTCGAAGGCTTGCCCATTGCCTTCAGCTACGGAGATTTGCTCGACCAAGCCAGCATTCGGGAGGCCATGCAAGGCTGCGAAGGGCTGGTACACTCGGCAGCGCACTTGGGTGTTTGGCCTTATTACTCCGAAATCCAAAGAAAAGTGAACGTGGATGGCACCCGCCACGTGATGGACACTGCGCTGGAGTTGGGCGTTCGGCGCATCGTCTTCGTCGGCACGGCCAATAGCTACGGCTATGGCAATCGGCAAAATCCCGGCAATGAGACCCTGCCCTACAATTCTGGGCACTACGGCCTCGGCTATATGGACACCAAACGGGAAGCGCAAGACCTTGTCATGCGCATGGTCAAAGAACGGGGCCTGCCGGCTGCCGTGGTGAATCCGACTTTTATGTTCGGCCCCTACGCTGCCAAGACCGGAGCTACCTTGATGATTGACAATATTTTGCATGGAAAACTGGCGGGCTACACGCCCGGCGGCCGCAACTACGTGGCCGTGAAGGACGTGTGCGTTGGCATCGCCAATGCACTGGAAAAGGCCACGCCCGGCTCGTGCTACCTGCTTGGCAACCAAAACATGAACTACCGGGAAATTTTCAGCCTCATTGCCGAGGTGCTGAAGGTACCGCCGCCCAAACGAGCCATTCCTGGTTTTGTGGTATTGGCCTTTGGTGTCATTGCCACCACCCTTGCCCGACTAACGTGCAAAGCACCCAAAATCAGCTACCGAATGTGCCGCATCTCTATTGACGAGAATTTTTATTCGCCTGAAAAAGCGAGGCAAGAGCTTGGCTTGCCACAGACTCCGATAAAAGTGGCGATTCAGGAAACCGTGGATTGGTTGAAAGCGAATAGCAAAATTTAAACATTGCGCTTTCAAAATCAAAGGCGATGACGGGGTGCTGTCATCGCCTTTGATTTATCAAAACCTACTTACCCGTTGCTGGAAAAAATAAAAGGGAGAAGTGTTTTCACCCCTCCCTTAAACAACAGCGAAATAAAAATAAAAAACTATTTCTTCAAGCCCCTAGCAAGTAGGGAAACTTCATTGTTCAGTACTTCGATAAAACCGCCTGCAATCTGAAAGGCCAGTGTTTTATCTTTCTCCGTGCCAGTAATAATCGAACTGGAATCTTGGTCATAATAGCGGTATTCGCCACCAGCAGTCACAAGCGTCACAGTGCCTTTTCCCAATGAAGATACAATCGGGGCGTGGCCTTTCAACACTTGGAACTCGCCAAGCGCACCTGATACCTTCACAGATATCACCGTACCACTAAAAACTTCTTTATCGGGCGTTAAGATGGAGATATTCATCTTTTATTCAAATGATGAATGATAAATGATAGAATGATAAATGATGTGCCGTGAGGATTCATCATTCATCATTCATCATTTATCATTGTTATTTCGTTTCTGCCAGCATTTTCTTGCCAGCCTCAATTACGTCGTCAATGCCGCCCTTCAACATGAAGGCTGCCTCTGGATACTGGTCCACCTCGCCGTCCATAATCATGTTGAAGCCACGGATGGTTTCTTCAATTGGAACAAGCACGCCCGGCGTACCAGTGAACTGCTCGGCCACGTGGAACGGCTGGGAAAGGAAGCGCTGCACCCGGCGGGCACGGTGTACCACGAGTTTGTCTTCCTCAGAAAGCTCGTCCATACCAAGGATGGCGATGATGTCGAGCAATTCGTTGTAGCGCTGAAGGATGAGCTTCACCTTCTGTGCGCAATCATAATGCTCTTTACCGATGATATGCGGGTCAAGGATACGGCTAGTAGAGTCGAGCGGATCCACCGAAGGGTAGATACCAAGCGACGCAATCTTACGGCTCAATACCGTTGTAGCATCCAAGTGAGCAAAAGTCGTTGCTGGAGCAGGGTCGGTCAAGTCGTCAGCAGGTACGTAAACGGCCTGTACCGAGGTGATGGAACCACGCTTGGTCGAGGTGATACGCTCTTGCATGAGACCCATCTCGGTAGCCAGCGTTGGCTGGTAACCTACTGCCGATGGCATACGGCCAAGGAGTGCCGACATCTCAGAACCTGCCTGCGTAAAGCGGAAGATATTGTCAATGAAGAAAAGGATGTCACGGCCACCGGTCGGGTCGTTGAGGTCACCATCACGGTAGTATTCCGCAACCGTCAGACCGGAAAGGGCCACACGGGCACGAGCGCCGGGTGGTTCGTTCATCTGGCCGAACACGAAGGTCGCCTTGGAGTTCTTTAGGCTGTCTTTGCTCACTTTGGAAAGATCCCAACCGCCAGCTTCCATGGAGTGCATGAAGTCCTTGCCATAGTCAATGATGCCAGACTCCAACATCTCCCGCATGAGGTCGTTGCCCTCACGGGTACGCTCACCCACGCCAGCAAACACGGAGATACCGTCGTATGCTTTCGCAATATTGTTGATAAGCTCTTGAATCAATACGGTCTTGCCTACACCAGCACCACCGAAGAGACCAATTTTACCGCCCTTCATATATGGCTCGATGAGGTCAATCACCTTGATACCCGTGTAGAGCACCTCTTTTTCCACAGAAAGCTCCTCGTAGGTAGGCGGCTTGCGGTGGATAGGGTACTGCCTTTCACGGGAAACAGCGCCGATACCATCAATGGCTTCGCCCACTACGTTGAAAAGGCGGCCTTTGATGGCGTCGCCAACGGGCATAGAGATAGGAATTGCCGTGTCCACCACTTCCATACCACGGGTCAGGCCGTCCGTTGAGTCCATGGCGATGGTGCGCACACTGTCCTCACCTAGGTGACGCTGAACCTCCAATACCACCACTTCACCGCTTGCACGGCGAACTTCGAGTGCGCTGAGGATTTCAGGTAGTTTAGAGCCTTCGTTGGAGAAGCTCACGTCCACCACGGCCCCGATTATCTGCTTAATATTTCCAGTATTCTTCATAAAAAGGGAAAGTTTTTGATTTGTAGAGGAAGCCAAATCCGCCTTTGGGATACCCCCTCCCGAAAATCGGCGCAAAGATACATTTTTGGGGTAGTTTGCAAACTCTATTGGCGGGAAAAAAGAAAAAAAGAAAAGGTTTTCAACCCCAAAACTTGACAATAATTTTTGCAGGGCTTAAAAATTGGTGCGAGACGGGCAAAAATTCGCAGTTGCCCGCCTCGCTTTGGACCTTACCGCCCCACCACCACCCGCTCCGAGTGCCGCAAATAACCATTCCAAAGCTGTAGGAAATACACGCCCGACGGCAGCCCCGACACGTCCACCGAGCCTTGCCCGTTTTGGAGGCTGGCGTCCCGCCAAATGCGGCCGTTCACGTCGTAGAGCGCCACCCGCAAGGGCAGCCGCAGCTCGTCCATTACCTGTACTTCTATTTTCCCTTCGGAAATATTGCGGCGCAGCCGCAACCAATCACCTGCCGCTACGAGGTTGACCGAAACAGTCTTGAAAACCTCCCGGCTGCCGTCATTGCCGAGGGCAACGAGGCGATAATAATGCAGGCCGCTCCGCAGGTTTTCGTCAACCAACTCATAGCGGACGGTGTGCGATTGGTTTTGCGCAGCAACACGTCCCACCACCTCAAAATCATGACCGTTGGCGCTGTGCTCCACGATAAAGGCTTGATTATCAGCCTCGTTGGCGGTCGTCCAGCGGAGCAGCACCTTGCGCTCGGCAGCGATGGGAATGGCGTTGAAGTCCACCAACTCAGTGGCAAGGGTGACGTTGCCGGACACGAGGTTTTCGGCCAATAGGTTCAGGTAGCACTCCAGGTTGGTGTAGCCCGCCATGCCCGTCAACGGCACGGAAAGCTGGGTGCCGTTGTGGTCGGCCACGTTGGGGTCGAGGCCATAGGAGGCATAGGTGTTTTCCCAAGCATCGGGCATGCCGTCGTTGTCGGTATCGGTCGGGGCGGCGGGTGGGGTAGTAAAGTCGAGCAGGAAGGCGTCGTGGTAGTAGTCCTCACCGTCCACGGGCTGGGGGTCTATGCTGTTGTTGTTGATGAACTTCATCAGGCGGCGGTTCATGCTGTCACGGCCCATGCTGCTGTGGGCGTTAAAGGCCCCGACATTGTCGAAGACATAGTCGTCCAAATTTCCAGTTGGCGTATAGGATATATCAGGGTAGTTGAAACGGCTGGAGCGCAGGGTGGCCACGCCGTTGTCGGGATTGGGATTGTAAAGATTGAAGTCGTTGCAGCAATAAAAAAGCTCGTAGTCCGAGTAACTGGGGTAGAGGTTCATGGTGTTGCCATCGGAGTACAACTCGTTACCGCTGTGGTCGAGCATGGGGTGGTGGAACATGGCACCGCCGTAGCTGGCCCTTGCCACGCAGCGGTTGTTGACGAAGTTTGGCTCAATCAAAAACTCGTCGAGCGGCTCGTAGTAAATCTGGATGGGCATGTCCCAGAGCAGGTTGTTGGAGAACTCGAAGCGGAACGGGTGCGCCAGACAGTCCATGTCGCCGGGCACCTCGCCGCTCGGCTCGCAGGAGATTTCGGGCATGCGCCCGCCGATGCGGTTCCAGATATTGTGGTGGATGCTCACATGGTCACGGGGGTGGGCGGTGGTCGAGTAGTTCATGAGCATGCCGCCAAGGTAGTAGTGCCCGCCGAGGGTCTCCGCCAGTTGGCAATTGGAGATGGTGATGTTCGAGCTGCGGGAGAGCTGCACGCATTCATCCGTTGCGTTGGCAAAAGAACAATGGTCAACGACGATATTGCTCGCCCCGTCGAGGCGCAGGGCGTCGTCCATGACCCAGCCTGTGCCGGCCCGCACGTCCTCGGTACTGGGCCGGGAGTTCAGGTGGCGGATGATGACGTTTTCGGCAGAGCCGGCGGGGTCGTAAAAATCGTCGAAGAGGATGCCCCGCACGGTGACGCCGCCCGGCGAGGTCTGCCCAGCGATATAGCAGTTGCCCCAAAGCACCTCCGCCGCACAGTCAATGATGCCACTGACCTTGAACAGGATGTACTTCGCCCCCGACTGGCTGAGGCCGTAGTTGAGGGAGCCGGGGCCGCTGCAATTGAGGTTGGTCACATAATAAACCGTGCCGCCACGCCCGCCCGTGGTTGTCGTGGTGCCAAAGCCCTCCGCTCCGGGGAAAGCGGGTAGTTGGCCGTTTGCGAAGCTGAAAATGAATAAACTGAAAGCCAAAATCGTGTACTTCATAAAACAGATTTTTTTTGTGGACAAAACACGGCGGGAATGGCAGTTCCATACATGGAATTTTGCGCCAAAAACGGGTAAAAAGGCGCAGAACCAATGGAGAATTGAAAATTCTTGCCTGTCCGGCAGGCAGGGAGAATTGAAAATGGTGCGGGGCGTCCAAAAACTTTGGCAGTGCCACCTTAAGTGCTTAGACATGCACTGCAAACTTTGGCAGTGCCACCCTGAACGTTCAGACACGCACTTGTAAAATCACAAAGGCCACCCTGAATGCTCCGGCTAAGCCTGTGACTGGAACTCTTTTGGGGAACTGCCGAAATATTTCTTGAAAACCTTTGAAAAATACGCTGGATCGGTGAAGCCAAGCGCCCACGCCACTTCCGACACGTTGGATTTGCCTTCCCGCAGCATGGCCGAAGCCCGCTCCATTTTTAGCATGATGATAAAATGGTGTGGCGAGGTATCGAGTTCTTCCCGGAAAGTGCGCTGCAATTGCCGGAGGCTCATGTTCGCAGCCGAGGCGAGGTCTTCGGGGCGCAGGTCGTCGTGCATCCGCTCCAGCACGAGCGCCCGCATGCAGTCGAACAGCTCGGCGCTGGGCAGTTGTGGGCGCTCCGCAATGGGCTGCTCGATGGCCCAGTTCCCGGCTGGCGTGAGTTCCACTTCCGATTGGCGGGGCAGTTTGCGCAAGCGCCTAATGAGCAGGTATTGCCGCAAGGCGATGCCCAAGGCCAGCAGCACGGCCAGTGCCAGCAGCAGAAAGCCCCGTTTGCCTGAAAAGCGCCAAGCCTTGGTCAGTGTGTCCGGTTCGCCGACGAGGCAGCAAGCCCGCCAGCGGTTGGGGAAGCCAAAGGTGGTGTCGCCTTGCCAACTGGCGAAACTGTATGGTTCAATCACATCGTTTTCGGTGTAATCTTCTAGGTTCACCTCATCGTCCATGTCGTCGAGGCAAAAATCGAGGCGGAAGACCGTGCCCCTGTGAGCATGAACGCCAAGGGCCGCCCAAGGCAGCGCAAACTCGATGGCCCAGCCACCGTCCACGTTGCTTTCGTCGTTTACGGTCCCGAATTTTTGCGCCAGAAAATCAAAGGCAATGGTCGCCAAGCCCGTGTCCTTCGGTGTTTGGTATTCCTCCCGGATGAAATTTTTATCGCCTTTAAAAATGGCGTAGTCGCCGCCGACGTCCATGATGAACTGGTAGTCGTTCAGGTCCATGCGGTCGTGGCTGTCGGCGAACGGGTCAAGATAGACTTCGATGGCGTCGCCGAGGTTGAGGGTGGGGTTGTTGGTGCCGCTGCGCAATTTAACGAGCTGTCGGTCGCTGATTTGCGCCCTACCGAAAAGGAATTGTTCGTTCCAAGCCAAGCGAAGTTGTACTTGGTTGCTATCGGAAGTATAGGTGTTTTTTACGGTGAAATTCAACGGGTCGGTGTCCCAATCGTCCCCCCAACCGTCAATATGAATGGATTGCAAAGCAAAAGGAATGGCCAATATGTCTTGCTGTCCTTGGGCAAGGACGGCAAGGCATATTGCGAAGCAAAGCAAGGCCAAACGAAACTGCATGAAGTGATTTTGTGGGGCAAAAATAGGGCACGGAAGTCATTGCGAAGCTAGAACCGCACCCCCACCGACAGATTTGCACTGCGCCCGTCCGAAGGCCAGATGCCGGGGCCGGGGTAGAACGATGGCCTTTTCGTAAAATATTGATTATCAAGCAAGTTGTTCAGGCTCATGCGAAGTGTCACGTTGCTGGAGATGCGCCAAGTGGCGTTCAGGTCGAGCAGGCCATAGGCTGGCACCAGGCCCACTGCGCCCGTGGTGGAGGGCTTCACCGTGTTCAGTGGGTCGGCGAAGCTCTCGGCAGTGTAGCTGTAGAGGGCGGTCAGGCTGGCAGTTTTGTATTTCAAGGTGAGGCCGCTGCGGGAAATCCACGCTGGCACGCTCTCCACTTTGTTACCGCTGATGTCCACGTTGTCGCTGCCTACCCGGATGGCGGCGTCCTCGTATTGGGCGTCCATATAGGCGGTTGAGTTGAACACAGTGGCTTTCCATGCGCCGCCAAGTTTGAAATTGTATTCAGCAAACAACTCAACGCCCTGCGTCACCGAATTGCCGATGTTCGTCCTGAAAACATAGAAGCTGCTATCCTCCTGCACGGCTTGGTTGCCGAGGCGGTTGTTGTACTGCATCCTGAACACGCCCAGGTCCCAGCGGAAGCCGCCTACCGTGCCCCGGTAGCCTGCCTCGAAATTGTAGCCTTGGGCGTCCTTGAGGTTCTTGTCCGATTTTTCGAGGAGCGAGCCGGGGATGATGTCCTTGAAAATAACGGGGCGGTACGCTTGCGACCAGCCTGCATAGAGGGTTTGCAGTTCGCCCAGTTTGTACTCCGTGTTGATGCCAAAAAGCGGGAACTGGTGCTTGATGGTGTTCGGCACCTCGTCGTCGGGCAGGTAGCTGATATAGCCCGACATTTTAGACGCACCCGACTCGACCCGCACACCGGGGCTGATGCTGAAGCGGTCGGTAATTTGGAAGAGGTTTTCCACAAAAAAGGCGATGTTCTGCGTCTTGAAGTGCATGTCACGGCCCCATTTGCCGTCGGCAACGGTCAGGTCGTAGTCCGTGCCAGTGCTGCCCTTGCCTTGCTGGCGGCGGTGCAGGTCGTTGTTGATGTATTGCAGCCCGGCGGCGAGCGTCCCGCCGATTTTACCCATATTATAATTGTGTAAAAAGCGCAGCTCGGAAGTATGGCTATGGTAGTTGTCAATGTCCACTTGGCGGTTGGCGTAGTGGAGCGTTGTTGGGTCAATGACATCCGCCGTGGTGGCTGGTTTGTCGAACATGACACTGTTGCGGCTGCCATAGACGGCGGAGGTCGTCCATTTCAGGCGAGATTTTTCACCCAAGGCCCAGTCGAGGCTGATGGAGGGCACATAAATGTCGGGGCTGTAGTAGTTGCGGCTGCGGGTGCTCTGCCGGGGATTCTGCTGGAACATGCTGTCGGTGAGTTGCCCTGCCAATTGAATCACGTATTCGGAATGCGAAAACTCTGCCGTGAGGCTCAGTTTTTTGCTGGGCCGATAGCGCAGCATGACCGACTGGCCGTTGAAGTCGGAGCGGCTGTCGTCACGGTAGCCGTCGGCGCCACGCTTGCTGTAGTAGGCCGAGTATTCCAGTTTGCCCACTTTGCCGCCGATGGAATTGTAGGTGCTCAGCATCCCAAACGAGCCAATGGTGTTGACCGTTTCCAGCCCAATGGTGCGAGAGGTGTCGGGCTGTTTCATCACATAGTTAATCATACCGCCGAACTGCTGGCCGTACTGGAGCGCCCCAGTTCCCCGAACCATTTCAATGCGCTCCACGGCCTCCATCGGCAGCGTGAAATGGCTGGCCGGGTAGCCGTATAGGTCGGTGTTGGTGATGATGCCGTTCTTGCGGATATTGAACTCCCAGCCCCGGTGCGGGTCGAGCCCACGGGTGGAGATATTGACCTGGTTGCCCGTGCCGTCCATGTCGTAAACGAAGACGCCGGGCACTTTGGCGAAAATCTGGCGAGGGGATTTCTCGGCGATATTGGCATCTGCAGATTCAACTTGGATGACTTCGTTTTTTTTGCCAGACCAAAGAAACCCGTCCGAAGCCTTCGGCAAACGGGTGATGGTGCTGCGGCTTTCGGAAACCTCAATTTGTTGGATAGTAATCTGTTTGAGCGTATCATTAGCTTCTTGGCCATAAACAATGCAGGCACAAAACAGTGCCATGCCCAATGGGAGTAGCGATTTTTTCATGTAGCTAAATATTGATGAATAAGTTGGTCTAGGCTAGCTTGTTCAGGTGTTTGAAAATGCTTGGCAAAGGTAGTTGCGCATTTATGGCGAGCCAAACGAGGTCAATTAGAATATACTTAAAGTCAATCATATACAAGAAACAGCATCAAAACTCATATATTCACCAAAGGGAAAGGATAGTTTTGCCCCAAAATTCATTGCCATGCTGAAAATAGACATGCACACCCATCTCATGCCCGCCCACCTACCCCGCTGGGCTGAGAAGTTCGGCTACGACGGCTTCATCCATTTGGAGCACAACCAGCCGGGCTATGCGGACATGATGAAGGGGACAACCTTTTTCCGAAGGGTGGAGCAAAACTGCTGGGACGCCGACCTGCGAATCGAAGAATACGCCACGCACGGCACGCAGGTGCAGGTCGTTTGTACCATCCCCGTACTGTTCAGCTACTGGGCCAAGCCCGCCGACACACTGGATATTTCCCGTTTCCTCAACGACCATATTGCCGAACTGGTGGCCGAAAAACCACGCCACTACATCGGCCTCGGCACCTTGCCCATGCAGGATACCGAACTGAGTATCAAGGAGTTGCAACGCTGCAAGGAAGTCGGGCTGGTGGGCGTCCAAATCGGCTCCAATATCAACGACCTAAACCTGGGCGAGCCTCAGTTTCTGCCCATTTTTGAGGCTTGCCAAGACCTTGGCATGGCGCTGTTCGTGCACCCTTGGAACATGATGGGCGAAAAACACATGCAACGCTACTGGCTCCCTTGGCTGGTGGGCATGCCCGCCGAGACGAGCCGGGCCATCTGTTCCATGATTTTCGGTGGTGTTTTTGAAAAACTGCCGGGGCTGCGCTGCTGCTTTGCCCATGCGGGTGGCTCCTTCCTGCCCACCATCGGGCGCATCGAGCACGGCTTTAACTGCCGCCCCGACCTTGTGGCGCTGGACAACCCCGTGAACCCTCGCAATTACCTCGGTAAATTTTGGGTGGACGGCATTACGCACGACATTGCCATGCTTAAATACGTACTGGACATGGTCGGTGAAGATAAAGTAACGCTAGGCTCTGACTACCCTTTCCCGTTGGGCGATTTGGAGATTGGAAAGTTCATCGAGGAGTCCGATTTACCTGCGGCTGTAGTGGAAAAGATTTTTTATAAAAATACGCTGGATTGGTTGGGCCTTGAAGTTGAGCAATTTTCACAATAATTACTTTTTGTAAATTTTTATTCACAATATTGAGTATTTGCATTATTCTAGCTACCTTTGCTAGAAACCAAATACTATGAAAAAACTGCTTTCCGATGCCATTCGCTTGAGAGGGCTACGCTCAAACAATTCAGGCGCCGAATCCAAAGTTTGGCTTAACAACACATTCCTAAAGTTGGACAAAAGCCTGAAAATCAAGGCACATTCCCTGAATGGCTTTGGCTGGGGGGACGACGAAAAAGGAAGCCTTCAATTGGCCTTGGCCATTTGCATTGAAATTTACCCTGCTGAGCAAGTAAGACATATTTACCCCTCCTTTTGCCAAATATTCCTGAGGGGCATTCAAGAGGACGGGTTTGACCTCCAAATTGACTTGTCAACCTTCAACCAGTCTATCAAGATGGACTAGCCCTACTAAATATAGCCCAAAATCCGCAGCATATCTTCCGGCTTTTGCTCTTCCTTGTAGAGTTTATCCACGATGTTCCCCTTAGAGTCCTTGTAAATCAGGATATGCTTTGGTGCTGGGATGAGGCAGTGCTTGATGCCGCCGTAGCCACTTAGCGAATCTTGGTAGGCCCCCGTATGGAAAAAGCCGACATAGAGCGGCTCCTTGCTTTTGTCGTCAATAACAGGCAGATATACACGGGTGTCGTGCATCTCGGAATTGTAGTAGTCGGAATTGTCGCAGGAGATGCCGCCCAAATTGACTCGATGCACTTCATTGTGCCACTTGTTCACTGGCAGGAGGATAAAGCGCTCGCCGATGCCCCAAGTATCAGGCACGGTAGTAATTAGCGAGTTGTCAATCATGTACCAAAGCTCGGCGTCGTTCTGGCGTTTTTGGCCCAACACCGAGTAGATAATGGCCCCGCTCTCGCCCACGGTGTACTTGCCGAACTCGGTGAAGATGTCCGGTTCTTCTATCTCCTCTTCTTGGCAGGCATGGAGTATGAGATTTACGATTTCACGCACCATATAAGTATAGTCGAACTCGCTGCCCAGGGAATTGCGGATGGGCATGCCACCGCCGATGTTCAGTGCCGTCAAACTTGGGCAAACCTTTTTCAGTTCACAGTACATCTTCACGGCCTTCTTCAACTCGCCCCAGTAATAGATGGTGTCCTTGATACCTGTATCCACAAAGAAGTGGAGCATGGTCAGCTTGAATTTGGGGTTCTTTTCGAGGCGGTCCTTATAAAAGCTGATAATTTCAGAAGCCCTCAGGCCGAGGCGGCTGGTGTAGAATTCAAAGTTCGGCTCTTCGTCCGTGGCTACCCGGAGTCCGAGGTTGCACTGTCCCTTCACCATTTCTTCGTAAAAGGCGAGTTCCTCTTTATTGTCCAGCACGGGAATGACGTTCTCGAAGCCCTCATTGATGAGGCTGCTAATCTTCTCGGCGTACTCCCGGGTCTTGAATCCGTTGTTGACAATAATCGTCTGCTTGTCAATGAACTCCTCTTCAAAAAGGCGACGAACGAGGTCAATGTCGAAAGAGCTGGAGGTCTCAATCTCCACATCATGTTTGAGCACCTCCTTCACCACATAGCTAAAGTGCGAGCTTTTGGTGCAGTAGCAATAATTGTATTTGCCCCTGTATCCACTGGTTTTCATGGCCTTTGTGAAAAGGTTGCGGGCCTTTTTGATTTGAGCGCCAATTTTGGGCAGGTAGGTCAGCTTGAGCGGCGTGCCGTATTTTTTGATCAAATACATCAGCGGAACGCCGTTGAAAACAAGGTTGCCATCTTCGATGTCGAAGCCCTCCTGTGGGAAGTAGAAGGTCTGGTCAATCAAGTCGAAATAGCGGTTTGAAATCATTTCACAAAGGTTTGTAACACAGGCTTAAAGCTCGTGCGATTGGCAAACGAAAAAGGTACAAACTAGCAGTCTGTGCTGCAAGCGGGCAAAAGTAAATCCTTCTGAAAAAACAGGGGCCTTAAATGTGGAAAAGCGCCTTTTTTACTCCCTTTGGGGTGATTTCGCCCAATAGGGAATAATTTTCTGCAAACAAGGTCGAAAAAAATAGAATAAAACACTTTTTGTTTTTAAAAATAATTACCTTCGCTTTGTATTTTAAAACAAAATCTTTATCAACTAAAACTTTTTGTCATGGGAATCTTGAAAAAAATCCTGTTCGCCATTTTGGGCATCATAGCACTTGCGATATTGGTAGCAGCATTCCTGCCAAAAAACTTCGAGTACGAGCGCAGCATTGACATCAACGCCTCCAAAGAGGTCGTGTTCAGCATCGTCAACGACCTCAAGACCCAGGACGTCTGGGGGCCTTGGCAAAAACAAGACCCCACCATCAAAAACATCTACAATGAAGTGGCTTCTGGGGTAGGGCAAGTCAGTTCATGGACATCGGAAGGCTCCGGCAACGGCAAGCAGACCATTACTGAGTCAACACCACCTACTTCTGTAAAGGTAAAAGTCGAATTTGAAGGACAAGGGGGCGGCGATGGTTGGTACAAGCTAGCAGATGGCGAAAACGGTGCTACCAAGACATCCTGGGGCATGGCATTCGATGCTCCTTGGCCCACCAATATTTTTACCGCCTTATTTGCAGGTAGCATGATGAACAAGATGTTCGATACTGGCCTTACCGATCTAAAGAAAATGGCCGAAGCGCAAGCTGCCGCAGCCCCGGCTGCAACGGGTAGTTTTGAGGTAAAGGAAACAAACTTTCCTGGTGCTACTTACCTGGGCATTCGACAGGAAGCCAGCTTCGATGAAGCTATGAAACAGTCCTTCTTTTCGGAGCGCATCGGAAAGGTGATGGGCTTGATGGAGAAGGCAAAATTGCAAGGTGCTGGTTCGCCCACAAGCGTATATTTTCTTTGGGACGAGGCCACCAAAAAAACGGATATGGCAGTGGCCATGCCCATCGCCAAGGGCACAGCCATTGCGGGCGACCCAAGCATAAAGGTCTTTGACGTGCCAGCGAACAAAGCGCTCGTGGTTGACTACTACGGAGCGTATGAAGGCATCGGTAAAGCCCACGAGGCGTTGACTGCTTATGTAAAGGAGAAAGGGCTCAAGGAAATAGCCCCAGTTCTGGAAGAATACCTGACAGACCCAGAAGTAGAAAAAGACCAATCGAAGTGGTTGACCAAGATTTACTACTTCGTGGAATCGCCAAAGTAGCCCTCTAATACCCAGCAAAAAAGAAGCCCCGACTGCATAAATAGTCGGGGCTTCTTTTTTTATGTGAAAATAATGCTTAAAATCACTTGTAGATTTTCATCGAACTATTAATTTTCGCCTTTGCTTAGCGCATTGTTTCATCACAAACCAAATCACACAAGAGTATTATGTCAACTAAGAGCAAAAAACGCAACGAGACTTTGGATAAAAGGGATTCCAAAAAGTTCTTCACAGCTTTGGGTATCGCAGTATTGTTACTGATGCTGTTGATGTTCATTGTTTACAAAAACATGTAAGAACCTTTTGTCCGGTTTTAGTTCCCGTCGTTCGGTTCGAAACTCAAGAAAAGCGCCCGTAGCTCTGACGCCTCTTCTGGCTTCATCCGTCCGCTGAGCACGAGGCGCACTTCCCGCCTGCGTGCAGCGCTTTCGTACAGCTTTTCTTCTTCACCCGTCAAGGCGATTACTTCCGGCACCGGCTTCGGCTTGCGGGTCTCATCCTCAATGGCCACAAAGGTGAAGTAGGCATGGTTGCACTTCCGAGGGTTTCCGCCTTTGATGTCAGCAGCAAACACCTCCACGAAAATCTCTACGGAGGTGTTGAAAGCCCTCGTTGGGCGTGCGTTTAAGGTCACGATGTCGCCCAAGGCAATAGGCTTGTGGAAAGAAACATGGTCAACACTGGCCGTGACCACATGTGCTTCACAGTGTTTGCCTGCGGCAATGCTGGCCGCCACGTCCATCCAACGCATCAGGTTGCCGCCCATCAGGTTTTGCAGGGGGTTTGTATCGTTGGGCATCACCATTTCGGTCATGGTGGCCGTTGATTCACTTACTTTTTTTGCTCTCATTTTTTTGTCATTGGTCATTCGTGCCATTGGCCATAGGTCATGGGAATCATCAAATGACCCAATGACTCAAGACTATAATGACCGGATGTGCATCATCACTTTATCATTACGCCTCTTCGCTCCAGCACGGGGATGGTCGTGAAATTGTCTTCGGTGATGCTGCCCCTGACAAACACATAGCGTTTGTCGTACATGTAGCCATCGTAGGTAAAGCTGACCCAATATTCGTTTGCAATATCGAACAGTTTGGTCTGGATAGGTTCTATCAGATGGGCTTGTTGAGGCCCGACTTCATTGAAAAAATGACGCAGAATGGTCGTTTTCATCTGCTCACCATCTATCTCGCCGTAGCCACGGGAGTTGATCAGCACGTTCTCGATGGTGTCCGCTTTTAGGTTCACCAGATAAACGTCCCACATTTCGTTGTCCTGGATGCCGTCTTCAATCCTCGGCAAAATAGCGATGGCCAGTTCTTCCACTTTGTATTCTGGAATATCCTTTTTCATGGGCCATAAATCCTGGTTGTGCCGTATGGTTTTCAATGTTCATTGAGCATTTAAGTCATGGGCATTCACTCGAAATGACCTCAATGACCAATGGCAAATGACAATTTGATGCCGTCGGCATTTGAAGAAATAGGAAAACACTGCTTATGCAAATTCAAAGCCGAAAAGTTCGGCAAAGTGGCGGCGCAGTTTTTCCTTGACCTCGTGCTCATCCATAGTGTGCCCCAGCTCATTCGCTAGGGACGTAACGTCTTTGTCTTTGTCGTTGATGCCGCAAGGGACGATGTGGCGAAAGTAGCCAAGGTCGGTGTTCACGTTGAAGGCGAACCCGTGCATCGTCACCCAGCGGCTGAGGTGTACGCCAATGGCGCAAATCTTCCGTTTCGGCAGCCAGCCCTTTTGCGGCAGCCAAACCCCTGTGTACTCCTTGATTCGGTAGGCATCTTCAATGCCATATTCGGCAAGGGTGCGGATGACGGCCTCTTCCAAGCAGCGCACGTAGCGGTGGACATCAGTAAAAAACTCGTCGAGGTCGAAAATCGGGTAACCCACGATTTGCCCCGGCCCGTGGTACGTGATGTCACCGCCCCGGTTGATTTTAAAGAACTCGATGCCTTTTGCTTGTAGCCCTGCTGCGTCGAGCAACAGGTGCTCCTCAGAGCCGCTACGGCCCAAAGTCATCACGGGCGAGTGCTCGCAGAACAGCAGGTGGTGGTTGATGGGCAAAAGCTCCTCGCCCCGTTCCTTCCGCTCCCGGTTCTCCCGCTTCCGCCGGATGGCCTCGTCGTGCAGCCCTTGCTGCAAGTCCCAAGCCTCCCGGTAGGGTATGCGCCCCAAATCTTTGTAAATGACCTTTTGCATGTTGGATGCCGGAAACTGGATGATAAGTCCGCAACCACGTCCTTTTCAGGGCCTTTATTGAAGACCGGCTGCCCGTTTTTCAAAAAGCGGTGCGAAGATAAATAAACCCGCCAGAAATCAAAGTTTATACATAAAAAAGTGAAGGCCTTATTTCATGGTCTTTGCATTGTAAACCTCCGTGAGCAATGGCTTTAGCACTGCCGTCCATTTGGCGTAGCCACTGGCATTCAGGTGCAGCTTGTCCTCCACATAAAGGGCAGGATTGGGTTCGCCATTGGTGCCGAGCAGTTCTTTGGTGACGTCCACAAAACGGAGTTTGTCCGGGCGGCTGGCAGCGAACTGCTCTACCATTGAATTATATTGTTGGATGTTCTTCCAAAGGTGCCAACGGCTGGGCGAGGGCTTGGCGGATATGAAAATAACTGTCGCATCGGGCAGGTTCTTTTCGGTTTCACCAATGTATTTTTTGAAATTCTGGAAAGCGATTTGGGGAGCAACCTCCTCCGCAATGTCATTTTCGCCACAATAGTAAACGATGACACTTGGCTGATATTTGTCCACGAGGCGCTTGGCGTAGTGGTTGATTTCGGGCGTAGTGCTACCACCGATGCCCCGGCCAATGACAGGCAGTGGTGCGAAGTCTTTTGTCAACGTTTCCCAAAGCCTGATGCTGGAACTGCCGACGAAAACGATGCCGCCCTTTGCTGGCATTTGTGCTTGGTCGGCGGCCTCATAGGCTTGCACCTCGTTTTCAAAGCGGTCAACATGCGTGGTGTCGCCCCTGGGAATCATGCCGGCTTGGCTATGTTTGCCGGGTTGGTTTTGGCAGCTAAAAATTGCGGCCAGCACCAAGGCCAACAATGCGGAGAACAGGTGATTTTTCATGGTAAGATATTTTTTTGATGAAACTGCTCAAGTCCCGCTATTGTTGGCCAAAGGCCAATAAAAGCTTGGTTTTGCAGGCAACAAGTTATCGTTTTTTGACAAAAAAATGCAAATCACCTCCCTGTTGCCATTACTCGGCTTCCCCTTCTTCCCTGCTGCTGGGTACTTGCTCCTCAATCGGTGCCCGCTCGCCTATTTCTTGGTCGGGGTCTTTGAAGTCTTTTGGCTTGGGCAGGTCGCTCAAGTCTTTCAAGCCAAAATAGTCCATGAACTTGACGCTCGTACCATAGAGCAGTGGCCTGCCGGGGCCTTCGCTGCGGCCCGTGATGGAGATAAGCTCTTTTTCCAACAGTTTTTGCAAGGAGTAATCGCTGCTAACGCCCCGTATTTGTTCTATTTCTGTCTTGGAAACGGGCTGTTTGTAGGCAATGACGGCCAATGTTTCAATAGCGGCCTGCGAGAGGCGGCGCTTGGTCGTCTGCTTCAGCCAAGTGCCCACGGCGGCATGGTAGGCACCTTTGGTCATGAACTGAAGCCCCCCGGCTATCTGCACCAATTCGATGGCAAACTCATCGGAAGCGTACCGGGCTTTTACTTGTTCAATGGCAGTGGCCACGTCTTCGTCGCTGAACTCCGTCTCGAAGGTTTCATTGAGGCAAAGCTGAATGTCCTCCGGCGAAAGCGGGGTGTCGGCGGCGAACACGAGGGCTTCTATATGTTGGGCGAGTCTTTCCAAGGATGATTAATTGTTGCCTGCCCGACGGCAGACGGGGATTGCTAAATTGTTGGATTGTTAGAGGGGCGTGGGTTTGTAAAAAGCGTGCAAAAATAGTCAAAAAAATGAGCTGATACTTGGCGAACGATGCCAAGCTTATCAACCCTTATCAAGCTTTATTAAATGCCCGCATTTTTCCTCCATTTTCGCCAAGAAACCTTTGTCCGTGGTGAGTTTCGCATAGGTTTCGAGGTTGTGCTCCAGGTTGTAACCGGGCTTGGTGTCCTGAAAATAGATGTCGGCCAAGGCCCGAAGGCTATCCCGTTCGAAGGCCGTTTGCACGAAACAATCAGTCATGCCAGATGGAGCATCGGGGTGCAGCAGGTTGTGCTTTGCAATGGCCCGTTGTTTATAGATTTCCACTTGCCGAGGCATCGGCTCGCTGAAGAGCATCTGGTTAATGCGTGGCTTTCGGGTGGAGTACCGCACCCGACACTCATCTCCTGGCTCCAAGGGCATGGGGTTCACCAAAAGAATGAGCGGCTCGGACTGTATCAAGGATTTGGAGGTGATGGTCTCGGTACCTGCCACGAATTCGTAGGAAATCTCCGTTTGGTTGGCGTCCAGTTTCTTCAAAAGCACTCGCCCAGTTGCCTCTTGGCTGCCCTCCGCCAATGCCTCTTCGATACGCTGCGTTTCCGATTTTTTGGCATTCCTTCCGAAAATGACCACCCCAGCCACCAAAACACCCATCACGCCCAGAAATATGAGCATGTGCCGGAAATACTTCCGCTCCAAAGAGTGGCGTACTTGGTTGCGGGGCGTGTTGGCTTCTTTGTCAATATTGAAGGTGAAGTACATCTCGTTGCCCCGCCGTTCGAGGTTGATGTGCACCAGTTCTTCCTCAATAAAAAACGTGTACTCCTTCGATTCGAATACCTTGAAGTCCACTTGTACGATTTTGGAGCCGATGTAAATGAGCAAGTGTCCGGTCTTGGGGCCGTACATCAGGCCTACCCGGTAGTTCCTACCCGCATCGCCGACGTATGTCCAAGTGTAGTGGTTCATGCTTTTGAGACAAAGGGCAGTAATTTGGGCTTTAAAGATAGTGATATGTGCAGCAAAGTACCATCATCCAATTTCTAAAACCCAAAGGCTAGTAACGTTGCCTCCGGCAAAAGGAACGCCCAAACCCTTGGCAACTTTGGCGTTAAATCTAAGTTAAAGCAGCATATTGGCGACTACCATTGTTAATTTTGTCATGTTTGCAGTGCGGGAAAATTGGCTATTGGCATTTTGCCGCTGGCTATTCGCAACGACTACCATTAAGTTTAAATGAACAAGAAAGTAATCTGGCTAATCATAGGACTGATGACGGCGTCGCTCATCGGCATAGCCGCCATGCAGGCAAAATGGGTGGCCGACTCCTTGCGTGCCAACGAGAAGCAGTTTGACAACCATGTTCAGGCGGCTTTGAAGCGAGTAGCCGAAAAATTGGAAGAGAATGAGGAAATGGAAGCCTTCAAGCATGTAGATAACGGCTTCGCTCAGGATTTTTACCAAGCCGAAGTAAGGCAACGCATTGAAACAGAGGGCCTTATGCTCACCATTGAAGAAGGTGGAGAAGCCGAACAAGCCCATGCCCATCTCACAAAACAGCAGTTGATTGAAATCATGTTGGCCAACAACAACTGCAATTGCTCCAATTGTAGGGCTGAACGGGCAAAGATGTTGACGCAATTTGTCAGCCTCACGCAAGGCATGGACTTGGCATCCCTCACCGAACGCATAAAGCTGGACGAACTGGCAAGTTTCTTACGGCAGGAGTTTCAGGACAATGGCATTAAAATCCCTTTCCGGTATGGCGTATTTGATAACCGGAAAAAAAGCTTGGTCATTGCGGATGGGCACTATACGATGGTGGACAGTCGCTCAAAGCCAACCTTGGAGGGCTTCAATAACCTGAACAATAGCGAGTATCAAGTCAGCCTTTTCCAAAGAGACGCCGAAGTGCCCGGCTTGTTGATGATTTATTTCCCAAACAAGGACAGCTACCTCTGGAACTCGGTGCTGAAAAACCTGATTGGGTCCATCCTGTTTACCCTTATCATCCTTTTCTGTTTTGCCTACACGATTTCCGTGATTTTCAAGCAGAAAAAAGTGTCGGAGATGAAGAACGACTTCATCAACAACATGACCCACGAGTTCAAGACGCCTATCGCCACCATCAGCCTCGCCTCCGACAGCATTGCCAGCCCGATGGTGGTGAACAACCCTGACAAAATCCGCCGCTTCGTGGACATCATACGGCAAGAGAATAAGCGGATGAACAACCAAGTGGAAAAGGTGCTCCAAATGGCGCAGATCGACCGCCAAGATTTTGAACTGAAACTCAGCGATGTGAACCTCCACGACGTTATCACTCAGGCAGTAGGCTACATCGGCCTGCAAGTGGAAAAACGGGACGGTACGGTGAGCACCGACCTGCAAGCCACGCAGCCCATCGTGCAAGGCGACATGACGCATATCTCCAACATTGTCAACAACTTATTGGACAACGCCAACAAATATTCGCCCGAAAATCCTGAAATTTCCGTTGCAACACGCAATGTGAACGGCGGGGTCGAAGTTATAGTCAGCGACAAGGGCATTGGCCTCAGCAAGGAGGCCAAAAAGCTCATTTTTGAAAAATTCTACCGGGTACACACCGGCAACCTCCACGATGTGAAGGGCTTTGGCCTCGGCCTTAGCTACGTGAAGGCCATGATGGATGCCCACAAGGGCCGGGTGGAGGTGAAGAGCGAACTGGGGAAAGGGAGCAGTTTTGTGCTGTTTTTCCCAACGTCTATTGCCAATGGGTAAACAAGTTTTTATGCGGCGCCTTTACATTCTCTTTTTCACGGTATTTCTTGTCGGCTGCGCAGCCGATGATTATACAACCCCGGTATCCCAAGCCACCGTGGACACGGACAACGAATCCGATTTTGAGGAAGTGCTGGTGGACGTGGAAATCACAACGATTGACCCTGCCACGCAGCAAGTCCGCTATATCTTGCTTGATTCGATTTACGATATCGCCGTGGACATCAATGGAGAAGCATGGGGCGTTTTCGATGAAAAAACCGACCCAATTGACCCAAATGCCAGCGGGGTTTCACAGATGAACGGATTCTACGTGCAAAACGAGCCGTACATTCATCACCTGACTTTAAACTACAACGCTGCGTCAAGCGATTTACAAACGGCGGGTGAGGCTGCCAATTTCTTACGAGGATTCTTGTTGCCGGGCGACTATTTTTTCAAGCTCAATGAGCTGAAAATCAACAATATGGCCAATGAGCCAAGCACCATCAAACTCTCGGATACACAATTGCTCAGCATTGAACCGAAAGAGCGAAGTGTATTTGTTGGAAAGTTCAATATTCAAATATGAAGCAGCTTTTCAACGTTATGCTTGTTTTTATCGCAGCTGTGCTATTGCCCAGTTGTGAAGACGAAAAACTGAGCCTATCCGTAACGAACCGTCTCCCAAATATTGAACTGAGGGAAGTCGTTTGGAAAGGGCATTACTTGGCAGGTGGCCTGCTACCGGGCGAGACAGCCGAATTAGAGGATGTTTGCATAGGCGGCAAAAGCGATGATTGGCCACAAGAAGGGCCGATTGAGTTCAGGATGACCTTGAATGGCAAGGTATTGGCCGCCAAAACCAAAGAAAGCATAAAACTTGATTGTGACCAGCACATTGAGTTTGAAGTGAACGATAGCACCGAAATTGAGATTTTTTAGTCAAAAACAATTCAAAACCCAATTATAAAAGATGTCTGCTACACGTGGAAATATACTCTTGGTCGAGGACGACCAAAACTTCGGGGACGTACTGCGCTCCTACCTCGAAATGAACGACTACGAAGTGACCCTCGCCAATGACGGCATCAAGGGCATGGAAGCCTTCAACCGGGGTGACTTCGACCTCTGCATCCTTGATGTGATGATGCCCCGCAAGGACGGCTTCACGGTCGGAAGGGAAATCCGGGAGAAAAACCAGGAAGTGCCCATCATCTTCCTCACCGCCAAAACGCTGAAAGAAGACGTGCTCCAAGGCTTCAAAATCGGGGCCGACGATTATATCACCAAGCCGTTCAACTCCGAGGAACTGCTGTTCCGCATCGGGGCTATCCTCAAGCGCACCAAGCCGAAGGAGGAGCCGAAAGAGGAAGCCCGTGAGTATTTCATCGGCAAATACCACTTCAATTACCCGCTACGAATCCTCACTTTTGACAAGGGCGGCGTGAACGAGCCACAGTACAAACTGTCGCCCAAAGAGGCATCGCTGCTCAAGATGTTCGCCCTGAAAATGAACGACGTGCTGACCCGCAGCGAGGCACTCACCAAGATTTGGGGCGAGGACAACTACTTCACCGCCCGCTCGATGGACGTGTTCGTGACCAAGCTGCGCAAGTACTTGGCCGAGGACGACAACCTCGAAATCGTCAACATCCACGGCAACGGTTTTCAATTGCTTGAAAAAGACAAGGCCGTTTAATGGCCGCCCAAGACCTTCCAAGTTGCGCAACTTGGAAGGTCTATTTTTCCCGCTCCTCATCTTTCTTCCCACCTTTTCGACCTTTCCCTGTCTTCGCTTGTTAATTTTGCGGGCCGTGCCCACGTATACGGACTGCCAGTCCGTGCTTCCGCAATGAGCCATCAGCAAGCACTGACGCTGGCATTTTCAAAGCAATTTTTCAAAATAACAACATGAAAAAATTCATCCTACCATGCTTTGCCCTGCTGGCAAGCCTTTTTGCGCAAGCGCAAACTGCCGATCCCTTCTCCCTCCCAAAACTGGACTACGCCTACAATGCGTTGGAGCCATATATTGATGCCCAGACGATGGAGACCCACGTTACCAAGCACCACCAAGCCTATGTCAATAACCTGAACAAGGCGGTAAAGGGCGGGAAGTACGAGAAAATGTCCCTCGAAGACCTCATGCTACGGGCAAGCAGCACGGGCGATGCCATCCGCAACAACAGCGGCGGGCACTACAACCACAGCCATTTCTGGAAAATACTGGGCACGGGCAATAAATTCGACCCAAACTCAGAAGTAGGCAAGGCCATCACAGGCGCCTTCGTCAGCCTCGATAGCCTAAAAACGCTGATGAACCAGGCAGGCGCTACCCGTTTCGGCTCCGGCTGGGCTTGGCTCTATCTTACGCCAGAGAAAAAACTCGCCGTCTGCTCTTCGCCCAATCAAGACAACCCCATCATGGACGTGTCACCGCAGCGGGGCATCCCCGTGCTCGGCATTGACGTGTGGGAGCACGCTTACTATCTCAAGTACACCAACAAGCGGGGCGATTACCTCGCCGCTATTTGGAACGTCATCAACTGGCAGCAGGTGAACCAAAACTACAAGGACGCCCTCGCCAGCCCATTGCTGAAGGTCATAGAAAAAGACGCATGGACGGAGTTGAAGGACTTCCACAAGGTAATGGCGCAGACCTTCCACCCAGCAGAAGAGGGCGACCTAAAGCCCATCCGCAGCCGCTCCACAGAGATGTTGGCCAAGGCCAAAACCTTGCAATCCGGCAAAATCCCTGCGTCGTTCAACACGCCCGCCATCAAGTCGGCCATAGACAAGCTCGTGAAGGGCAGCGAGGCGCTCGATAAATTGGTGGGAAAGAAAAAAAGCAGCGACAAGGCCGTGACGGAGAGCCTGACCAAGCTGCACGATGTTTTCCACGAGATTCAGGGGCTTTGTAGCGAGTAATACTTGGTTTATGAAGGGTTGATAAAAGTTGATAAGGGTTGATGGAGTCGCAGGTACCCCATCAACCCTTATCAATTTCATAAACCACATCAACCTCGAAAGTCACTCCGCCCACACCGTACAACCTTCCGTGCAGTTCTTGCAAATATCAATCTGGTCACGTCCGGCCAACAGCGAGCTTCGGAAGCGGCCATAATCGGCACCGTTCCATATTTCCTTGAAGGTTTTTTGCTTCAAATCGCCGAGCCGGTGCAGGGCGTCCTTATCGAAGCAGCAGGGCACCACGAGGCCGTCCCAAGTGATGACGCAGGCATGCCATAGCTTCCAGCAGTGATTGAGCAACTGGTTTTTCACCCGCCAGGTTCCGTCTTTTTCCTCTTCGTAACGGGCATATTTTTTCAAGGTGGGAATCAGGTCGTTGCCATGCTCGAAGTCATAGACTTGGGCCGTTTTCAATTTGACTTCGTCAATGCCGATTTCCTCGGCGAGGCGATAGATTTCGGGGATTTGGTGCTCATTGGGCCGCACGACGAGGAACTGGAAAATGAGGTGCGGCGTCTTTGATTTCAACTGCTTTTTCCATTTCACCACATTCCTTGCGCCCTGCAAAACGACCTCCAGCTTGCCCTCTTTGCGGTAGCTCTCGTAGGTGTCCTGAGTGGTGCCATCCACGGAAATGATGAGCCGATCCAGCCCCGACTCGATAGTGCGGCGGGCGTTTTCATCGTTGAGAAAATGACCGTTGGTGCTGGTGATGGTGTAGAGGCCCCGGCTCCGGGCGTGCTGCACCATGTCAAGGAACTTAGGGTTGATGTATGGCTCGCCTTGAAAATAAAAGATGAGGTAGAGCAGCTCCCGATGCAATTCATCAATGGTTTTCCGGAAAAAATCTTCCTTCAAATTGCCCGTAGGGCGGGTAAAGGCACGAAGCCCGCTGGGACATTCGGGGCAGCGCAGGTTGCAAGCTGTGGTCGGTTCCAGCGAGATGGTCATGGGCAGGCCCCACTGAACAGGGCGGCGTAGCCAACGAGTGAGGTGATAGGAGCTGAAAATTTTTGCCACGTTCCAAGCCCGGCGCAGCGTGAGCTTGCCGAGAAAGTTGCGGATGTCGTGGCGGTAGAGTTTCACAAAAAGAATATCTGGTGGTATTGACAGAAATGCAAAAGTATGAACTTGAAGCGCACTACTTTTGTGGCATATTTCCATCACTTATTTTCAATTCATGATTTCAGAAGACATCATTGACAAGGTGCTCGACAAATTCGACACCCAAGCCATAGACTACGAGCAGGCCGTACAGGAGTTCGCCAGCGAGCAGCCTGCCATTTTTTCCTACCTCATCGGTGACAACGAAGGCGTTTTCTCACAAGATGAGGAAGATTTCCTGTTGTATTTGGCCCTTGTCATTTACAAATCCATACAGGAAGGCCAGCCCGGCGAGCTTCCAATGCTGAGCGAAGAAGAAATTAGCGCTGCCGAGGAAGCCAATTGGTCATTGATGGAAACATCAAAATCCACCGATTTTCATAAGCGGTTGGATATTTTCTACGAAAAATCGCCACAAGAAGACCTCATGGCCTTTGTGGAAGATGCCATCATTGGCGAAGCCGAAAACGAAGATGGGCAGCCTTTCACCCTCACTGCCGAAGGCCAGGAACCAATGTTTGTCGCTTTGAAAACGGTGATTGACGTGTTGACCACGGTCTAGTTGTGTTCTGATTTTATTCTTCTATTCAATGAAAATCATCATCACAGGTGCCACCAAAGGCATTGGCAGGGCCATTGCCGAAAAATTTGCTTCCGAGGGCTTCGACCTTGAGGTTTGTGCCCGTTCGGAAGCCGATTTGGCTGCTTTCAAAAAGGAGTTTGAAGCCAAATACGGCATCGAAGTGCTCACAAGGGCTACCGATATGCGCCAGAAACCTGAAGTTCTGGCCTTCGCCGAATTTGTGAAGCAAACATGGGGCGAAGTGGATTGTCTCGTCAACAATACCGGGGTTTTCCTTTCCGGCGAAATCACCGCCGAGCCCGATGGGCAATTGGAAATGCAAATAGAGACGAACCTTTACAGCGCCTACTATTTCACACGAGCAATGCTGCCTGTGATGCTCGCCAAGGGCAGCGGCCACATCTTCAATATGTGCAGCATTGCGAGCTTGATTGCCTACCCCGGCGGCGGCTCCTATACCATATCCAAGTTTGCCTTGTTGGGGTTCTCCAAAGTGCTGCGGGAAGAGCTAAAAACGAAGGGCATCAAAGTGACCTCCATCATGCCCGGCGCCACGTGGTCGGACAGTTGGGCGGGTGTCACCCTTCCCGAAAGCCGCTTGATGCAAGCAAGTGACATAGCACTTGCCGTTTGGAGCGCTTGGCAAATGGGGCCTTCTGCTGTAGTGGAAGAAATCGTCATTAGGCCACAGTTGGGAGATTTGTAATATCAATGGTTCGTGAAGGTTTCAAGTTTAAGGTTTCATGGAGTTTCTGGTTCAATTTCAAATAAATCGCATTTTCAAAACGATTGGTTTGACCAAAGAACCTACTGAAAAATGATTTAGCAGGCCTTTACCGTGGAACTTGAAACCAGAAACCTCAAACCATTGAAATTTCGCTTTTTGCAAAAATCAATACGCTGCCCCACATGTGCTTTATGGCATGGATTTGACTCTCCGTTTACCTATAAAAATCCATCAAAATGAAGTACCTGTCCTTTCTGCTCGTCCTTGTTGCCGTTTTCCCTTGTTTTCTATCTGCCCAAAACAACGTGCCTCGCCTATCGAAAATGGCGATAGGGCAATCGGGCTGCTATGGGTATTTCCCTGCGGGCATGAGCGAGTTCACGCCCAGTAAATCGGAGGACGGTGCGGATGTTTATACCGGCGAGGCGGAAGTGGATGGCTTTCATTTTGCATGCATCACCGTGAAATTTGCAGAGCCGTTCACAGATTCTTCGCCAGAAGAAATGGAGGAATTGCTCATTAGCTACATGGCTTTTTTGCAAGAACAATTTGGCATCACCACCTCGGCAGGGGTGGGCAGGGGCCATACCCTCGAAACTGCACCCGACGCCCGTGGGGTGATTGACTATTGGGAGGGCGCTGACAGTGTTCAATACGCCGTGAAAGGTTGGGTGAACCCCAAAGCTCTCGCCATCATGATGATATATGGCGCAACCGAGTACCCTATTTTTAATCTGCAACAAATGTACTTGGACGGGTTTCGGTTTTCGGATAATTGAACTTAGGCATAGCCAGTTCTTCATGCCCTCTGCTGAAAAATGTACAAATAGCTTTGCAGTTTTAAAAGAAACGCCAACAGGTTGCAACAAACATTTTTTCAATTACAAAAGAGGCTTTTATTGAAACAACATAGGATTCTGCTTGCCTTTGGCAAGCAATTTGGCCGAAAACACGCATAAGCATCAGGAATTTTGCCACGCAATGCAATCATTTACAAAAAAATACGTCTCTAAGCGGCGGTGGTTAAAACGCCGTTAAAGTCTGCCCCCCGCCCGTTTTGGGCATAAACATTTCAACGGCTATAATTGTAAACTTGTTGGCGAATTGGGATTCTGCGTAGAGGCCCTTAACTTTGAAGCCTGATTTCGTTCAACAACCATACGAAGATGATTGACCATCCTCAACCTACAACATTTGTTAACCGCATAAAAGAAGTGATTATGAAAAACAAAGGTCTCTTGCTCGCCCTTGTTGCCGCTGCCGGCCTGTTTCTGGCTTTCTACTTTCCAGTAAACAATGCGCAGAAGGAGGCGACGCTCATGGAGTCCATCCTCACTGAACTCAACTACTACCACTACCAGCCGCTGGAGGTCAACGACGCCCTCTCGGAGAAGGTGTACGGCCTTTTCATCGAGCGCCTCGACGGCAGCCGCCGTTGGCTCACGCAATCCGATGTAAAGCAGTTGGAGGCTTGGAAAATGAAGCTCGACAACGAGGCCAACGAAGGCACCTTCGCTTTCCTCGACCTCGCCACGCAGTTGCAGGAGGCGGGCATCCGCAAAACACAGGCTTGGTACCGTGAGCTGTTGTCAAAGCCCTTTGATTTCAAACAAAACGAGACCATCGAATTGGATGGAGAGAAAAAGGCTTTTGCCAAAAACGACCAAGAACTGAAGGAATATTGGCGCAAACAGATGAAGTGGGAGACCCTGACCCGCCTCACCGAAAAACTGGAAAAAAAGGAAAAAGGTGAAGCCGATTTCAAGGACAAAACCGCCGAGGAACTCGAAGCTGAGGCCCGCAAAGACGCCCTCAAGGTTTATGACGATTGGTACGACCGCTTGGAAAAGCGCAAGCGCACCGATTTTCTCAGCATGTACCTCAATGCCTTCACCAATATCTTCGACCCGCACACCGAGTACTACGAGCCGGTGGACAAGCAGAACTTCGACATCGGAATGTCAGGCCGCTTGGAGGGCATCGGCGCCCGCCTTCAAACGGATGGTGAATTCACCAAAGTGAGTGAAATCATTGTAGGTGGCCCAGTGTGGAAGCAGGGCATTTTGAAGGAAAACGATAAGATTCTGAAAGTAAAACAAGAAGGCCAAGCCGAATGGACCGACCTGACGGGCATGGTCATCAACGATGTGGTGCAACTCATTCGGGGCAAGCCTAATACCAAGGTGACACTTGCCATCAAAAAAGCCGAAGGCAATACCACCGAAGAAATTACCGTGGTGCGTGATGTGGTTATACTTGAAGAAGGCTTTGCCAAATCGCTGCTGATTGACGCTCCGCAAGGCGAGCGCATCGGCTATATTCGCTTGCCGAAATTCTATGCCGATTTCCAGAACAAGGACGGTCGTCGCTGCGCCGAAGACATCGCCGTTGAATTGGAAAAACTGCAACAGGCCAATGTGCAGGGCATCATCCTCGACCTGCGTGGCAATGGCGGCGGTTCGCTGCGTGACGTGGTGAAGATGGGCGGCTACTTCGTAGAAGAAGGCCCCATTGTGCAGGTGAAGTCCCGCTCCCGCACGCCAGAGGTACTCACCGACGACGACCCATCCGTACAGTACAAAGGTGCGCTCATCGTCATGGTTGACCAGTTCAGCGCCTCCGCCTCCGAAATCTTGGCGGCTGCGCTGCAAGACTATGGCCGGGCCATCATCGTGGGCACGAGCACCAGCACTTTTGGCAAGGGCACCGTGCAGCGCTTCTTCGACCTCGATGCGGTAGTGCGGGGCAACCCAGAAGTGAAGCCACTCGGCGAGGTGAAACTCACCGTGCAGAAATTCTTTAGGGTAAATGGCGGCTCCACACAGCTCAAGGGCGTGACCCCCGACATCATACTGCCAGACAACTGGTTGTATGTCGAAACGGGTGAAAAAGAGGAAGACTTCCCGATGGAATGGACCCAGATAGACCCCGTGCCTTATGGCCAGAAGGTTTATTCATTGGCTGCGCTACCACAAATCAAGCAAATGGCCGAAGCCCGCATCAAGTCGAACGAGGTTTTCCAAAAGATTGACCAGCGTGCCCGCCGAGTGAAGGAGCTACGGGACGATACCGACCACAGCCTCAACCTTGACGCCTACTTGGCCGAAAACAAAAAACTCGATGAGGAAGACGGCACCTACGATAAACTTTTTGATAAAGACGTACTGACCAGCATCCAAAACCTGCCCGTTGACATGGCGAGCATCACTGCCGACGAAAGCAAAAAAGCCCGCAACGACGAGTGGTTGAAGGATGTCAGAAAAGACGTTTACCTCCTCGAAACGCTGAACATCATGCACGATATGCTGATGATAAAATAAGCCAACTGGGAGCTTTTGCGCAATCCGCACAAAAGAAAAATGGCCGCCACTTACCTGAGTGGACGGCCATTTTTCTTTTCAATCAATCCAAAGCGTTGAGCCGCCAAGGACGGCTCAACGAGTGTTCAATTACTTCAGAAACTCCAAACTCTTCTTCACAAAGGCGCTTAGCTCAGCCCCTTTCAACATGCCTTGGTTCAACAAGGCAAGGTCGAGCAGGTGCTTTCCGAGGGCATTTCGCTCGTCGCCATCTTGCAGTTTTAGCAGCTTTTCGGCCACAAACGGATGGTTGGTGTTCACCACCACATTGTACATATCGCCAAAGTCGCCGAAGCCGCCACCTTGCAGCGCCTGCATTTCCTTCATGCGCCGCATGAACTCAGGGCGGGTAATCTGAACAGGCTGGTCATTGGGCGAAAGCGGCTTCAGGTTCACGGTAGGCCCTTTTTTGTCCTTCACCAATTCTTCGAAAACAGCTTTCACGCTCTCCTGTCCCTTTTCACTTAGTACACTTTCCTGCTTTTCATCCTTCTGAACAAGGTTGTCCACCGTATCAGAATCCACCCGCACGAAGGTCACGTCCTTCAGTTTATGCTCCAAATGCTGCATGAAGTGGGCGTCAATCATATTGTCGAACTCCAAGACATCGTAACCACGCTCCTTTGCCGCTTCGATGAGGCTATGGTGCTCATCCTTGTTATGGGTATAGAGCAGCACAGTGCGGTTGTGCTTGTCAGTTTGAGCATCTTTCACCTTGCTGCGGTAATCTTCAACAGTGGAAAACGCCCCGTCCACATTTTTGAGCAGCACGAAGTCCATTGCCCGCTCATGGAACTTCTCATCGGACAACATGCCATACTTAACGAACACGCCGAGGTCGTTCCATTTATCTTCAAACGCCTTTCTATCAGCTTTGAAAAGTTCATGGAGTTTGTCGGCTACTTTTTTGGTGATATAGCCCGTGATTTTCCGAACGTTGCTATCGCTCTGGAGATAGCTGCGGCTCACGTTCAACGGAATATCCGGCGAGTCAATAACGCCGTGCAGGAGCGTGAGGAAGTCAGGCACGATTTCTTTCACCTCATCGGTCACATAGACCTGGTTGCAGTACAATTGAATTTTGTTCTTCTGAACCTCCATTGCATTGCCCAGTTTGGGGAAGTAAAGAATGCCCGTTAGGTTGAACGGGTAATCAATATTGAGGTGAATCCAGAACATGGGCGTCTGGTAGCTGTACGGATAAAGCTCTTCGTAGAAGTTTTTATAGTCCTCGTCCGTCAGGTCATTGGGCTGCTTTTTCCAGGCTGGTGCTGGGTTGTTGATGATATTGTCCACCTCCACCTCTTTGGTGGTCTTTTCTTCGCCCTCGCCCTCATCTATGCTTTCTTTGCGGGTACCGAATTTAATGGAAATTGGCAGGAACTTGCAGTATTTTTTCAGCAGTTCCTCAATGCGGTTGTCTTCGAGGAACTCCTTGCTATCATCACTGATATGAAGGATGATGTCGGTGCCTCGACTCGTTTTTTCGCTGGGCGCAAGTTGGAACTCTGGGTTGCCATCGCAAGTCCAATGAACTGCGCCCTCGCCTTCCCGCCAAGATTTGGTGTTCACCTCTACGCGGTCAGCGACCATGAAGGCCGAATAAAACCCAAGGCCGAACTTTCCGATGATATTGTGTTCGCCCTGGTATTTTTCCACAAATTCCGCAGCACTGGAAATGGCAATTTGGCCCAAGTACTTGTTCACCTCCTCCTCGCTCATTCCGATACCCTTGTCACGAATCGTCAGCGTCCCTGCCGTTTTATCCACAATTACTTCTACGGTTAGGTCGCCCACTTCGCCTTTCAGCTCGCCACGGGAGGCCACGGATTTGAGTTTTGTGGTGGCATCAATTGCGTTCGCAACAAGTTCCCGCAAGAAAATCTCGTGGTCCGAGTACAGGAACTTTTTGATGATTGGAAAAATGTTTTCTGATTGAACAGAGATATTGCCTTTTTGCATTTTTTGTTATTTATTGATAATGATTGTTTTAGAAGCAAATTGGGCTTTTGCCCATCAAAATCGCCACAAATCATTTTTATTAAAATATCTGTTGGCAAAAAAAGACTTTTCAAAGCACGTGCCATCGGCTTTTAACTGACAAAATGACTGTTTTTATTGGGCTTGAAAAGCATGTTAAATTTTACATATTATTCCAAATATATGTACAACAGCGATTTTTGACGTCACACTTTCACGTATTTCGCAAAGAAAAGGCATCGGTTTTGCCTGTAAACTTGTACCGTTGTTTTGATGACTAAATATCAAATTATGGTAAATGCTGTAAGACATAATAATGAATTGCGAGAAGCCGAATTCGGTACGAATATGGTTGAAGCTATTTCTGGTCACCGTGTAAAGGATCTTGTCACCAAGTTCTTTTATCGCAACAGCAACTTATGCTTTCACATTCTATTGCATGTGGATGGAGGAGATACAGTTCTCTTCCGGGAGTTTACGGAGTACGCGGAGTATAGGAAGGCTTTCAGTGAATTGCAACAGGCGAAGTTCAATAATATGATTATCAATATTCCGAAAAAAAATATGGCCTTGTCCAATATGATTTAAAAATTGGCACGGTTTTCGGAATAATTAGGACGATTTCAAAATTAAATTCGGGCACAGCCTGTTCATCCTCCCACACTGAGTTTTGCTTCCGAATGAACCCCGCTTCCCTTAAACCACCCAAATTGAATTCATACTATATTCCCAAGCCAGTTTAATGGCAATAAAGAGACGGATGAAGCCCACCCCGGCTTCCTTGCAAGCGAGCCTAAAAGCAGCTTGAATCCAAAGACGTCTTCGGGGCAGAAGTGCCTCGGGACAGTGAGTGAGACCAGTTCGTTTGGGGGGTAGAGCTGGTCTTAAACTCACTTTTTTTCTTTTTTTTAAAGGGCCTCGGCGCATCAGCACCGAGGCCCTTTTCTGTTTTATGGCTTCAATTTTTCGTTGGTGACATGGCGGGTGAGGTCTCGGCGGGTTTTCTTTTCCAAGCTCTTCCCGAGCGCCTCGGTCAGGTCCACGCCAGTTTGGTTGGCAAGGCAGATGAGCACGAAAAGCACATCTGCCATTTCGTCTGCCAAATCGTCCTTGGCAGTGCCAGATTGTTCCGTTGACTTGAACGACTGCTCGCCATAGAGCCGGGCCATCAACCGGGCCATTTCACCGACCTCCTCCATTAAAAGGGCTGTGTTTGTCAGTTCGTTGAAATAGCGGACCCCAATGGTGCTTATCCATTCGTCCACTGTTTTTTGTGCTTCAGCAATGGTCATTTCAAATAAGAATAAAAACGTGAAAACTTCCAAGCGGGACAGCGTTCAAACTGTCGCTTCCAAGCCGTCAAGTATTTCGTCCAACTCGTCAAAAGATTTAAACCCTACTTTCTCCTCGTCGCCGCCCATCAGGCTCAAGCCATGTGGGTGAAGCATTTCAAGCATTTCGCCCAGCTCTTCGCCCTGGAACACTAGGGCCACCAAAGTTTTTTGCTGCGCAAAAATCGAATTCAAAAAAGCAACCGACACGGGCATGCCCGCCTTGAGCATGGCCCAAGTGATGCCTGATTTTTCAAAATCCAATAAAAAATAGCTGCAGAAAGGCGCCCGCTCGTTTAGGAAAGCCACCAAATCCGCTTCATTACTCGTTTTTTCAACGACAATGGATTGAATGACGGGAATGCCTTCCAGTTTTTCCAATTCATGCAAGGGCATATACCTGCCAATTTCTACGGCATCAAAACGCAATTGCGCATGAGCGGCTAGTATCTCTTCAGCCGTTGAAAAATCAAATTCGCCAACGATTTTCACCCCGTCCACCCATTCTGCAATGGCCTTGGCGGCCATGAACGAAGTAGTATCATCCAAGCGAAACCCTAGCCACTCGACCTCTCTTGCGGCAAAATATCGGGCGTCTGTGAGGTTGTTGACGGCACTTGCCTTTATCTTTGTCTTTCCCATTGTTGAGCTTGATGCAATTTTTGGCAAAGCTAAAACACTGTGAACTAAGGAGTACATGCCAAAAGAATCCTATTTCGAGCAAGTTTATGATGTGGTGCGCTGCGTGCCCGAAGGCCGGGTGACTACTTATGGCGCCATTGCCAGTTTTTTATCGCTGGGCGCAGCTAGGATGGTGGGCTGGGCGCTGAACAACTGCTTTGGGGCAGGCGACGTGCCAGCGCATCGGGTTGTCAATCGCAAAGGCGAGCTGTCCGGTAGGGCACATTTCAGGCCACCGGGCCTTATGCAGGAGTTGTTGGAGAAAGAAGGCGTAAAGGTCGAAAACGACCAAATTGTGGACTTTGAACGGCATTTCTGGAACCCTGCCGACCATTTCTAATCCCAACTGAAAATAGGTTTAAACTTTTTTTAACCCTGTGACCTTGTTGCAAAACGACTAAAACCTCGTCTGAAACGTTTAGAAAACTGAATCAAAAAATAGAAGAACCATGCGAAATTACCTTATGCTATTGCTCCTTGTCCTTTTCGGCGCCTCGGTAGCAATTGCCCAAAAATCAAAACCAGCCCCCGTCAAAGCCCAGCAAGAGACCTCCGACCCAGCAGCCAAGGCCGTGCTGGAGAAGATGCGCAAGAAATATGAGGCTTACAGCACATTGGAGGCCGAGTTTTCCCTCGAAATCGAAGTGCCGCAACAGCCCAAGCAAACCCAAAAGGGCACCTTGACCCAACAGGGCGAAAAATACCGTCTGAAGTTCAACGACCGCACAATGGTATCTGACGGGAAGTCGGTTTGGCTGCACATCCCCAAAAACAAAGAGGTACAAATCAACGACGTGGAAGGCGATGAGGGCGAAGGCGGCATCTCCTCCCCACAAGACCTGCTGAAGGCTTATGCCTGGAAGGACTACGTTTATGCCATCACCAACGAATACAGCGAGGCCGGTAAGCTGTTGCAGCAAATTGAGTTCAAGCCAACCACCAAAGGCTCCGATTACTCAAAAGTGCGCCTGACCCTCGATAAAAAGACGCTGGAAATCATCAGCATCAAGTCCTTCGGAAAGGATGGCTCCCGTTACAACCTAACCGTGAACAAACTCACGCCGAACAAGACCGTAGCAGCCAGCACCTTTACCTTCGCCAAGACCGAGTGTCCGGGCTGTAAGTTTGAGGACCTACGGGTGGACTGATTTAGAGTTGGCCCCAAAGGGGTAAACAGTTGGACAGGTGGCAGGTCTTGTCCCGATATTTCGGGATGGCAGTCAGTGCCTGCTGAATCTGGACGAGTTAAAGCTTTTTGATAAGAATGCGCACGGGTGGTTTTTGACCTCCGAGCGCATTTTTTATTAAAAAAACCAATCAAACTGCTCGACTTGGCCGTATTTTGTAGAAAATACTTCAACTTGAAAGAGAGAATCAAACAACTGGCCGCCAAGTTCCACCCCGACATCGTGGCCATACGCCGCCATTTGCACAGCCACCCGGAGCTTTCGTTCCAAGAAGTGGAGACCGGGAAGTTCATTGCGCAGCAACTACATGACTACGGAATAAGGCACGAGCATGGTTGGGGCGAGCACGGCGTGGTGGCCTATATCGAAGGTAAAAACCCGGCGAGCAAGACCATTGCCCTGCGGGCCGATATTGATGCACTGCCCATCGCCGAGGCCAACAATGTCTCCTATAAGTCTCAAAAAGAGGGGGTTATGCACGCCTGTGGACACGACGTGCATTCTGCCTCGCTGCTCGGTGTGGCCCGCATCCTTCACGAATTGCGGAGCGAAATAGAAGGAACCGTCAAGCTGATTTTCCAACCCGCCGAAGAGCGGTTGCCGGGCGGTGCCTCCATACTCATTGCAGAAGGCGTCTTGGAAAACCCTACTCCAGCACATATCATCGGGCAGCACGTACTGCCCGCACTCGCAACGGGGAAGGTGGGCTTCCGCCCTGGCATGTTCATGGCCAGTGCCGACGAGTTGTATGTGACCGTGCGAGGCAAAGGCGGCCACGGTGCCGTACCGCACGATGCCGTTGACCCAGTGCTCATCACGTCCCATATCGTTGTTGCGCTGCAGCAAATCGTGAGCAGGAACTGCAACCCCATTGTGCCATCGGTGGTCACCTTCGGCAAAATCAATTCGACGGGCGGCTCCACCAACGTCATACCCAATGAGGTGAAAATGGAGGGCACCTTCCGCACCATGGACGAAGCTTGGCGTGCCAAGGCGCATATTTTAATGAAAAAAATGGCCGAATCCATTGCCGAGGGCATGGGCGGCAGTTGCGATTTCCATATCATGAAAGGCTATCCATTCCTGAAAAATGACGAGGCGCTCACCTTGCGCAGCCGCCAGTTTGCCGTGGAGTATTTGGGCGAAGAAAACGTGGTTGACCTGCCCATGCGCATGACGGCGGAGGATTTCGCCTATTACTCCCAAGTGATTCCCGCCTGTTTTTACCGCCTTGGCACGGGCAATGTGGCCCGTGGCATCACCTCGCCCATCCACACCGATACTTTCGACGTGGACGAAGACAGCCTGCTGGTGGGCATGGGGCTGATGAGCTGGTTGGCGGTGCGGGAGTTGGAAGGTATTTAGTAATAAACACACAACCCTTGCCGCCAGTAAACCTACTGGCGACAAGGGTGTGTTTCCGCATTCGTGGAAAGAATTGAGATGGAAACTGCCAAGCGGAAGTTGCGAGGCAAAGAGGTTTCCGAGACCAAGTAACAGACCCAAATTGGGTGAACCAATGACGATGAAAGCCCGAATGAAGTAGGTAAACAGTGGGATGCCTGCGTCATTTTCACCGGTTTTTGGGATGCCGTGAAAATGACGGTAGTAAAGTTCGTCGTGTTAGCGGTAAAAGCAGTCAGTACAAACAGGGTTTATAGTCGAGTTCGGATGCTATCAGGCATGCAAATTCTCCAGTCCCTTGTTCTCCAGCCGCTTCTCTGCCAGCCAGTTTGTGAGGGTAATTACACCACCACCAAGTAGGAACGCTCCGAGTGCAAATTGAAAGATAATCATAGCCTAAAACCGTTTTTGAGATGAGAAATAGTATATCAAAAATGAGAAGGCCGAAAAGGGAAGGACTTACGAAAGGGAAGGACAACCCCATGCAACCCACTCCGTACAGATAAACTGCACAAAAGGATTTTTACATTCAAAGTACAAATGTTGCATGGGACAATTTGAGTATCAGTAAATTTCGAATTTGGATGGGCACAATCTTCAAGTGCAAAAAAAATCACTTGCATAAATTATTGTGATTGCACCAACTAACGTACACTCAGAATAAAATCAATTACCTTGCCAAAAAACTAATATAAGGAAATAAAAATATCAAGACAGCACCTTGAACATGCCTTGAGCCTTGAGAAGGCTCTCTTCATACTCACTTTCCGGCTCCGAATCAAAGACGATGGCCCCGCCAGCCTGGAAGCTCAGGAAACGGTCGGCGGCGTTGTAGAGGATACTTCTGATAACCACATTGAAGTCAAAATCGCCCTGCGGGGTGAAGTAGCCTACCGCCCCGGAATACAGTCCCCGTTTAGTCTGTTCGTACTGCTCTATCAGTTCCATGCTGCGCACCTTGGGCGCCCCGGTCATGGAGCCCATCGGGAAGGAGCGGCGTATGGCGTCCACGGGATGTACGTCCGGCAACAGCTCGCCGCTCACCGTCGAAATCATTTGGAGCACCTGCTCGAACGGATAAATGCCGTACAGTTCATCCACCAGCACGCTACCTGCCCGGCAGGAGCGGGCGAGGTCGTTGCGAACGAGGTCAACAATCATCACATTTTCGGAGCGGTCTTTCTGGCTTTGGTAGAGTTGCTGGCGCAATGCGGCATCTTCTTCGACGGTACGGCCCCTGCGGCGGGTACCTTTGATGGGCTGCGATATGAGCTTACTGCCTATTTTTTTCAAAAACCGCTCAGGGCTGGCGCAAAGTAGGTGGCGGTCGGCAAGGCGGTAATAACCTGAGAAAGGAGCTTTCCCAAGGCCGTTCAATTTTTGAAAAACGGCAGGGGCATCAATCAGGCAATCCTCTGCGAAGAATTCTTGGCAAAAATTCATCTCGTAAATATCGCCCCGAAGGATGTGCTGGCGGATGGCTTGGATGGTTTCTAGGTAATCGGCCTTGTGTATTCTATTGCGGATTGCGGATTGCGGATTGCGGATTGCGCCAACCCGTACTGTATGTGGCAAACTGTTGATGGTTTTGTAGAGTAGCTGCGGCAAATCTGTTAGGCTGTGAATGGTGACACTTTGCTGCGCAATCTCCATGACCACCGCTGGTTGGAAAAAATGCAGGGCGGGGAAGCCAATGCCATCGTGGTTTTTTGAAGAAAGACGGGGTTCCACGTCGTTCTTCAGGTCGTAGGTAAGGTAGCCGAAAAGCCAGTCTTGGTGGCCGTCCACGTAATTTTTCAGCGCATTGAAGGCACCAGCTTCGGTTTTTAGCAGCAATTGCGAAGCAACACCAACCGCCAACAGACAATCATGCTCACTGCCGACGACGCCTTGGTAGCCGTTGCTGTCCAGATAGCAAGACACCTCGAACTGGCTCGCCCAGCGGAAGGCTCGTTGCTTGAAATCATGGCCGATTGGAAGGGGAAATATTTCGGAAAGCCTCGTCATCCTTAGAAGTTTTGAGTTTTGAGTTTCGAGTTTCGAGTAATCCGCTCGCAACCCTTAACCCAAACCTCACAGCCCATTTCTCACTCAAGTATCCAAGTTGTTTTCTCCGAAATGGGCGACCGCTTTCCGGGCAAGTCGGGTAGGTCATGGTAGCCCATGTAGAAGAGACCGAGGCAGCGTTCCCCTTCGCCCAAGCCTAGGAATTCATCGGCTACAAGGGCCGCCTTCGGGGTGCTCCAATAGCTGCCAATGCCGTGGGCAGTACAGGTTAGCCACATATTTTGCACGGCGCAGGCCACGGCGGCCAGTTCTTCCCACTCCGGCACGCTGCCCGTTTCATCCCGTTTCATACAGATGGCGATTACGCAGGCCGACCGCAAAGGGCTTTCTTTCGACTTTTTATACTTGGTTTCTGAAAACTCCTCCGGTGGCGTGTTGTTTCTATAAAAATCGCCGAGGTAATCGCCCAAACGTTGAAGCGAAGCGCCAGTGAAGACCTTGAAACGCCAAGGCTCGGTGAGGCGATGGGTGGGTGCCCAATTGGCATTTTCGAGCACCTCTTCGATGAGGGGCCGGGGTATCGGCTTGTCATTGTAGGTTTTCGGGAAAATTGACCGCCTTTTGCGAATCAGTTCGGAAACGAGGTCGGGAGTAATGGGCATTTTTGGTAATTTTGACTCTTAGAAGGTCATTAGCCACTGTTCATTGGGGTCTTTAACGACCAATAAGCATTGACCAGTAACCTTTAGGAAGCCGCAAAGATAGCTTGCTATGATTTCAAAATTCAGGATGAAGATTGACCTGCTGGGGCAGGCCGTTTTGATAGTGGCCATTGTGCTGCTGGCCTTCTTCGCAACGGGCATGCGCAGCACGAACACCATGCTCGTGGCACTGGGCATCTGGCAAATGGCGAGCGCCATCCACCTTATATATGTATATAGCCATATCAAGCGGCTGAACTACGTGAAGACTGCCATCGTGCTGGCCGTGAGCCTACCGCTGTGGATGCGCTTCGTAGGCGAACTGGCCTATCTGCCCGTGGCCGGTGTGGTCATCTGGTACTTCTGGCAGACCATCTCCGACACTATCAAAGTCTATAACCGTCCACGGTCTTTCTGGGACCTTTAATAGTGAGGATTTGAGGATTTGAAGATGCGAGGATTTGAGATGCCCCCCGCACGAATCCTCGAATCCACGCATCTTCAAATCCTCGCAAAGCATGATTTTCCCTATTGGCGATGACCAAGTAAAAGGCGGCCACTTTCCTTTTTTCAGCTACGCTTTCATTTTGCTGAACGTCGCCTGTTTCATCTACAAAGTCACCCTGAATCCCGAACAGCAGGACGCCCTCGACCTTCACTTCGGGGCCATCCCCGCCGAAATAACCAGTGGTCAAGACCTGTTCACGCTCTTCACCAGCATGTTCATGCACGGCGATTGGTGGCACCTCATCGGCAACATGCTCTTCCTTTGGGTCTTTGCCGACAATATCGAGGCGACAGTGGGCAGCTTCAAATTCGTCGTTTTCTATTTTCTCGGTGGGCTGGTAGCGGTGTTTTCGCATATCTACTTCAACATGCACAGCGAAATGCCGATGGTCGGGGCCAGCGGGGCCATTTCGGCGGTGATGGGGGCCTATTTGGTCATGCACCCTACCTCCCGCATCAAGATGCTATTCATCATCTTTCCTTTCCGCATCAGCGCATGGATATTTCTTGGTCTTTGGATTTTGCAGCAATGGTCGTATGGCACCTCGGCAATGGCCAGTGAATCGGGCGGCGGCGTGGCGTGGTGGGCGCATATCGGTGGCTTCGCAATGGGCTTGGTCGCTGGCTTTTACTTCCGTGCGACCGGGTACCTCGAAAATGTGGAGCTGGAAAACGACCAAGCATGAACCAACTTGGCCAGTATCCGTACTTTCATCCCGTTATTTCTAATTTCCATCTATTTTTAAAAACAGAAACGAGCAATGGGTAAAAAATTGCAGCCCAAAGAGTTGGAACGCATCATCAGCATTTTGCCAAAAAAGGAACAAATCATCCTGAAGGCACAAGAAGACCTCAGCGCCGAGTGGCTAGAGGAGAAAATTGCCTACTTCAAAAAGCTGATACAGCGTGACATCTGGTTTGGGGGTGTTTGGTTCGTGGCCTACACGGCAGCCTTGTTTTTGACCAAGTTCAGCCAAATCACCGTCTATATATTTTTGATGGGAATGGCCTATTTCATCTACACCATTTTCAAAACAGGCTCATTCGGCCTCAACAAAAACCGGGTGAAGGTGTACGAAGAACTGTTGAAGGCCATCCAATAATAATGGTTCGTAAAGGTTTAAAGTTTCAGGTTTCACGGAACTTCTACGGCAAATGAAATGACGGCATTTTTGAAATGGCTTTGATAGCAAATCAACCCTTCCAAAAATGAGTATTGCAGGTTCTTCCCTGAAAATTTAAACCCGACACTTCACGAACCATTGAATAATTTTTGCGATGAAAAATCCTTTTGAAAAATACGCAAGCCGATTCTCCGAATTTGGCTTGCTCGAAAAAATCAAACAGTTTGCGAAGCAAGCTGGCCTGAAGGTCGTGTACAGCGTGCTGCTGCTCTACTACGCCTATCGCCGCAAGGACACACCAATTTGGGCAAAGCGCATCATCATCGGCGTGCTCGGCTATTTCATCTCGCCCATTGACGCCCTGCCCGACCTCACGCCCATACTTGGCTATACGGACGACCTCGGCGTGCTCAGTTTCGGCCTCGTGACCATCGCCGCCTATGTGAACGACGAGGTGCGCATCACCGCCCGCAAGAAGCTTCAAGACTGGTTCGGGGAGTTCAACTTGGAAGAGTTGCAAGAGGTGGACAAGCAGCTATGAGCCTCAAGCAGCGCCTCCTCGACCATTGCCAGCAATACGTGCAGCAACGGCTAGACACTGTGACCCACGCACTGGAAGCCGCCCGCCAAGCTGCCAACGAGGAGGGCAAGAGCAGTGTGGGCGACAAGTATGAAACGGGGCGTGCCATGATGCACTTAGAACAGGAAAAGCTCACCATTCAGCTCGCCGAAGCCCAACAGCTTCAACAGGTTTTGAACAGTATTTCCGTTGAAAAAGCTTCACCTACCATTGCCGAAGGTAGCCTTGTGTTGACGAGCCAAGGCAATTATTTTATCGCCATCAGTGCTGGGAAAGCGGAACTTGATGGCAGGCTTTATTACCTTGTATCCTTGGCGTCGCCAATAGGGGCCGCGCTGGCAGGCCGCTCAACTGGGGAAATGGTGGGTTTTAGGGGAGCGGATATTGCCATTCATGAAGTCAGTTAACCACACTGCCCACCGTTTTCTGTCTCTGGAATTGCAAACCCATTTTTTGAAAAAATTGCGATGCTATCAACACCTCCCACTCGCGTACCTTCGCCACTGTTTGATGGTTTCTCCACGTTGAACGGGGATACATCATGCCTTAAATACGCTTCAGAAACTATACCCTGCCATGAATTTGCCCACCATAGAGGACGGTAGCTCCAAGCCAGCAAAATACATATTGTTGGCTGCCGCTAGTCTTTTTGCTTTGACTGTCAAATTTGGCTTTCACGAATGTTGGAAGGACGAATGGCAGGCTTGGCTCATGGCCCGTGACATGGGTTGGGGCAAATTGTATGCATCGCTGTTCTACGAAGGCCACCCCGCCATATGGTATTTTTACTTGAAAATCTGGACCTATCTGGCCCAAGCGACCAAGTTGCCCGGTGAGACATTGCTGCACCTGTCGCATTGGTTGGTCGTAACTGCTACATGGGCGGTGCTGGTGTTCCGGTTGCGCATGGCTTTCTGGGTGAAAGCGTTGGCCCTGTTTGGCTATTTCATTTTCTTTGAATACGGCATTCTAGACCGAGGCTATGCTTTCGTCCTGTTGTTTGGTTTTTTGGGCGTCTCGGCGCTCGAAAAAACGGATGAGAAACCTTGGACACTGGGCATTTACCTCTTCCTGCTCTGCCAGACCGAGGTCTTTGGCGTCATCATGGCGGCCTGCTTGTGGTTCCATTTATTGCAAATGAAGCTGCAAGGAGGCAAATGGCAAATGGCGCTTCATGATTTGGCACTGCGAAAAACCCTAGCGGCGTTCGCAGCGGGAGTCTTGCTTTTTGTCGCTACGGTGTTCCCACGCGCTCAACACGAAGAACTGGGGCGAGCCTACACTAGCCAGCCATTCTCAGCGGACAACTTCGCCACTGCCTTTCAAGGCGACTTTGCCAATACCTTCCTGATTGGCCTAATTAAAGACACCAACGTGTTTGGTGTATCAGCCATCAACTTGCTCCTTAGCGCCTTGGTCGTCATAGCCTTGGCTTATTTCTTCTGGCCTGCGGCCAAAGCATTCTGGACTTTCTTTTTGCACACCACTGCGTTTTTCCTCTTCGGCGTGGCCATTTATCCCGGTGGGCTGCGGCAATGGGGTATGCAGTATGCCTTCTTCCTGATGGCCCTGGCCTTGTCTAGCAAAGAAACCAAGCCGCTAAACTGGCAACGAACGACCATCTTGGCGGTGTTCCTAGGTGCGCAATTGCTCTACAACCTGCGGGCATTGCAAAAAGATGTGTCGTACCCTTTTACCAATGCCGAAATAGCGGGAGAGTTCATCCGAAAAAATGTACCTGAAAATGTGCCTATCGTAGCTATCAACAAATTCGCTGCGGCCCCTGTGTCAGGCTACGCCCGAAGGCCGTTCTATGAATTGCCAAATGGGATGCCCTTCACCTATTTCAAGTGGCTGGAAAAGGTTTACCTGCCAACAGAGTCAGAGCTTAGGCTTTTTGCCAAGTACAAAGGCGTTGGCGGCATCGTAATCGTCACGGACAAAGAATTGGAGAAAGCGCGCTATCCAAATGCCCAAGTTTGGAAACCGTTCGATGGTTACAACGTAAAAAACGAGAACTACTACTTGTATGCATTGAAGCAATAACCCCTCCGGGCGAATCATCAAATTCGACTATCACCCAATGGTTGAAATGGCCCAGTCGGACAGTTTCCCGTCGTTCTATTTGGTCATCCAAATTTCAACAACTAGCTTTCCGCTCGGAATCGCAAAACGAAACTGATTTGGCAGCAGGCTGACCTCGCAAGCGCTTGTGTCGAGTGCTGCGCAAATTCACCAACCAACTATTTATCAGATGCAATCATCAACAAAATCTAACCTTGTGCCCATCATTATCTTGGGCGTTCTGTTCTTCGTATTTGGGTTTGTCACCTGGCTCAATGGTACGCTCATCCCTTACCTTAAAATCGCCTGTGAGCTTACCACTTTTCAAGCCTTGCAGGTAGCCTTCGCTTTTTATATTTCCTATTTCGTAACGGCGCTTCCCGCATCGTGGATATTGAACAAAACGGGTTTTAAAAAGGGCATCATGCTCGGCTTATTGGTCATGGCAGCGGGTGCCTTGATGTTCATTCCGGCTGCGCAATCCAGGACTTATGCCATGTTTTTGACTGGCCTATTCATCATCGGAACGGGTCTCTCACTTTTGCAAACGGCTGTAAATCCATATATTACGATAGTTGGGCCCATCGAAAGTGCCGCCCAGCGCATCAGTATCATGGGCATCTGCAACAAAGTGGCGGGGTTCGTCGCTCCTTTCATCCTCGGCGCAGTCATTTTGTCCGACGCTGATTCACTGACCAAAGAATTGCTCACAATGGACGCTGTTCAAAAAGCTGCCCGGCTGGACGAACTGGCGCTGCGGGTAGTGACCCCCTATACTTTGATGGCACTCGTGTTGGTGGGCTTGGCACTCATGGTTCGATTTTCACCACTTCCCGAAATCGAGCAGGAGCAGGACGAAGACCCAGCTCACCCAATCGCTGGAAGCGAAAAAACCAGCGTTGTCCAATACCCAAACCTTGTGCTTGGGGTAATTACGCTCTTCTTTTATGTGGGCTTGGAAGTGGTAGCTGGCGATACCATTGGCACCTATGGGCAATCGCAGGGCATCCCGTTATCTGAGGCAAGGTTTTTTACTTCGTTTACCATGGGCGCAATGGTGCTGGGATATATCATTGGCATCATTGTAATACCGAAGTTCATCACCCAAGCAAAGGCACTCACCTATTCCGCAATTCTCGGTATCGCACTTAGCCTGATGGTGATGCTCACGAGTGGCTATGTCTCCGTGCTGTTCATCGCTATGCTCGGCTTGGCCAACGCATTGGTATGGCCCGCTATATGGCCGCTCGCCATTCATGGCTTGGGCAAGTTTACCAAAACGGCTTCCGCACTGCTCATCATGGCCATACTTGGCGGGGCGCTCATGCCCTTGGTGTATGGCAGCCTCGCAGACATGGAAAGCATAGGCCCCAAAATGGCTTATATCATATTGATTCCCAGCTATTTAATCATTTTGTACTACTCCTTGAAAGGCCACAAAAAAACCGCTTGGTAGTCAACGAAGCAGCGTCACCTCCCCAGCCAACAACTGCTGGAACCCATCCCGAAACTCCACCTGCGCCAGCCAAGCATACACGCCTTGGCTGGCGTTTTTTCCTTTAAAAAAGCCATCCCATCCGCCAGGGGCGGACAAATCATTCGGTTGGAAATTGTAAAACTCGAAGACCAACTCCCCCCATCGGTCGAAGACTTGCAAGCTGCGAACGATGCCCACGTCGCCGCCATCGAAGGGCATGAACACATCGTTGATGCCGTCGCCATTCGGCGAAAAGGCGCTTGGGAAATAGACCTGTCGGCAATCTTCGTAAGCAACCGTGATATTGGCTTCCCTTGCTCCGCAAATATTGCTCGCAACAACGGAATAAGTGCCCGGCGAGATCACGGTGCGGCTTGGCTCCGCAAGGCCATCGCTCCACAAATAACTGGGGTTGCCCGTTGTCGTTGCATCCAACACCAGGCTTTGGCCCAAGCAAAGCGAGGTATCGGTGCCGAGCGTTGCCTTCGGCAAGGGGATGACCGTGATGGCTTTGCGGTCGTCGGCTTTGCAATAATCGTCAATGGTGACAGTGACGGCGTAAAGGCCCGTTTGCGAAGCAAGAACCGTGGCCGAAGTCTGCCCCGATGACCACTGGTAATCCACCGAGTTGGTGCCGAACGAAGTTGCATCTAGCAGCAGCGACTGGCCTTCGCAAAAGCTCGTGTCCACGCCAAGGTCGAAGAAGACCGTATCGCCATCCACGATGACATTGATGGTATCGAAAAACGTATTTCCGCAGGCATCCAAGACCTCCACTTGGTACTCGGTCGTCTCGTCAGGCGCTGCTATCGGGTTGGCGATATCGGGGTTGCTCAATCCATCCGGTGGCGACCAGTGGTACTCTACGCCGCCGCTGAGCGTTATCTGGTATTGCCCGCCTGGGCAGATGACCACGTCCTCGAATTTGTCCAAAAAAGTTACATAGCTGAAGCAGACCTTTTGCTCGTTGTTGGCCCCACCGGTGGCCGAAGTGAAGCCCCAGAAAACATTGGGGTCGCCACCGAAAATCTCGTTCACGATGTCCGCCGTATAGGTCAGCCGCTTATCGCAATCGAACCAAACATCGAGGGTATGCGTGGGGGCATCCCAGTCCACCCGCAGCTTGTGCCAGTCGCAATCTTCGATATTGGCGTTAGAGGCATTGGCCTGAATGGGGCCAGCGAGATTGGTAGCGCCGCCGTGGTTGAGGTTGCCGTTTTTGCAAATGGCCACGTGGTCGGAGCCGGGGTCGCTGAGGTTGAAGTTTTGCCAAGTATCGAACTCGATGCCTAGCGACGGCGTCACCCCCTGAAACCCGATGCCCTCGCCCGCCTGTCCAATGCTAGTGCTCACGGGCTGCAGGCCGAAGAGGATGCCGTCTGCCCCATCGCCGTCCTTGCAGCCGAAGTACATATCCATGATGACCTGAAAGGAATTGCCTAGGTCCACTTTCGTGCCGTTCCAGATGGAGCCTACCTTATTGTTCTGCGCTGGGGTTAGCGTCCAGCAGGTATCGTTGAACTGCACGGCGGAGCCATTGAGGAAGAACTGCGCCTCCGCAGTGGCAAATCGCAGCAGCATGATGAGCATGGCAAGTGTTGTCCTTTGTTTCATTGCTACAAAGAAAGCTAAAATGCCAGTTTCAAGACTATTTTATTGGGCGGTCGGCTCAGTGTTGTGACCCCGTACTGGTAAAAAACAAGGCGAGGATGGCAATCAAAAACGGCAGCCAACCAAGGGCGGCCACCGTCGAAGCAGCAGCGTAGTTACCCTTGCTGTACCGCATCCATGCCAATGCGTCCGTTATGAGAAAAACCAGCGGCGAAGCAAACATCAAGTACACAAACACCTTGAGACTGGTAATTTTTTCGCTGCCCGGCGCATCCATCGCCATCGGCGAAAACATGGCCATGAAGCCGGAAACGAGGGTCATGCCTAGGTTGGCGATGCAAAGAATTAGTGCAAGAATTTTCATTGTTCAAAATTTGGGCTAAGCTAATCAGTGTTCGCTGACTGTCCAAGTTTTGTGTTTGTGCTCTGTACATGCTTACTTTGCTCCGCAATGACCATCCAGACCAACAATGAGCAATTCCTTCGGGAACTGGAGCGCCTCAACCCGGCGCAACGGGAAGCCGTGGAAACCATCGAAGGCCCCGTGCTGGTCATCGCCGGGCCGGGCACAGGCAAGACACATATCCTCGCTGCCCGCATCGGCAACATCCTACTGAAAACCGATGCACAGCCGCACAATATCCTCTGCCTCACCTTCACCGATGCTGGGGTGCAGGCCATGCGCCAAAGACTGCTCTCACTTATCGGGCCGGATGTCCACAAGGTGCATATCTTCACCTTCCACTCGTTTTGCAACACCATCATTCAGGACAACCTCGACCTTTTTGGCCGCCGGGAAACCGAGCCACTCAGCGACCTAGAGCGGGTGGAAACCCTCCGCCAGCTCCTCGACGAACTGCCGTGGACGCACCCGCTGCGTCGGGGCCGCTCCGATGGCTACCGCTACGAGCAGCATTTGCAGGAGCTGTTCCGCCGCATGAAATCGGAGAACTGGACGCCTACTTTTGTCGAAGAAAAAATAGACGCCTACCTCACTGACCTGCCCGCCCGCAAAGAGTTCATTTACCAACAAAACCGTGGCACTTGGAAAAAAGGCGACCTGAAAACCGCCGCCATTGAGGATGAAAAACTGAAAATGGAGCGGCTTCGCTCGGCTGTGAAGTTGTTCCCACGCTATGAAGAAATATTGCGAGAGCGCCGCCGCTACGACTACGAGGACATGATTTTGTGGGTACTACGAGCCTTCCGGGAACACCCCTACCTGCTGGCCCGCTACCAAGAGCAGTACCTCTATTTCCTACTCGACGAATACCAAGACACCAACGGCGCACAGAACGAAATACTGCAAGGCCTTACCGAGTATTGGGATGCCCCCAACATCTTCATCGTCGGCGACGACGACCAGAGCATCTACGAGTTTCAGGGGGCAAGGCTGAAGAACATCACCGATTTTTACCACACCCACCACGACGACCTGAAGGTGGTGGTGCTGACCGAAAACTATCGCTCCACGCAGCACATACTCGACTCGGCAGGGACACTCATCGCCACGAACACGCTGCGAATCGTGAACAACCTCAAGGATTTGGGGCTGGAAAAAATCCTGACTGCACGGCATCCCGACTATGCCCAGTTGTCCATTTTACCTTCGGTAAACGCCTACCCGAACCGCTTGCAGGAGGAGGTGGCCATTGCGGAGCAACTCGAAAACCTAATGAACGAGGGCTTCCCGCTCGATGAGGTAGCCGTCATTTTTGCGAAGCACCGCCAAGCCAAGCGCCTGATGTCGCTTTTGGAAAAAAAAGGCATCCCGTACCAGACCCGCCAATCCATCAATGCCCTCGACCTGCCGTTGGTGCAGAACCTGCGCCTGATGCTCGGCTATTTTGTGGACGAGTTCCACCGCCCGTTCAGTGGCGAGCAGGCGCTTTTCCGAATGTTGCATTTCGAGTTTTTTGGGATAAAACCACAGGATATTGCTCGGCTCTCGGTGAACGCTGGACGGTGGACGGTGGACGGTGGACGGCAGACGGCAGACGGCGATTCGGTCAGTGTTGCCCGGCCTTGGCGGCAGTTGATTTCCGATAAAAATTTCTTGGAAACGGCTGGGGTCGAAAACCCCAATGCATTTTCACAATTGTCTGATTTTGTGGAATTTATGCTTGGTGAATACGCCAACCTGAGCGTGCCGCATTTTATCGAAAGGCTCATCAACCGAAGCGGTCTGCTGCGCCACGTACTGGCCAGCGACCGAAAGGCTGAGCTGCTGCAAGTGCTGTTCGCCTTCACCAATTTCATCGAAAACGAGGCGCTCCGCAATCCACGGCTCCACCTGACGAGGCTGTTGGAGGTTTTCGCCAGCATGGACGCAAATAGGATTCAGTTGGCAGTTCGACAGTTGGCTTCAGGAAGTTCGACAGTTCGACAGTTGGCAGTTGGCAGTCTCCCAAGCGACTCAAACCCATCAAACAATTCAAACTCCTCAAACAATTCAAACCAAGCTGTTCAACTCCTCACCGCTCACAGTTCCAAGGGTCTTGAGTTCCGCCACGTCTTCCTGCTCGACTGCGTGAAGGACAATTGGGAGCCAGCCAAGCGGGGCGGGCAGTTCCAGTTTAGCTTCCCGGATACGCTGCACCTGAGCGGCGAGGCCGATGCACTAGAGGCAAGGCGGCGCTTGTTCTACGTGGCCATGACGAGGGCGAAGGAGCGGCTGCACATCAGCTATGCCACGCAAGGCGACGACGGGAAGGCGCTCATGCGCACCCAGTTTTTGGATGAAATAATGGGGAATGGCAAGGGGGCAAGCCCCCTTGGAGCCGGGACGGGAATTGAGGAACGACCCGGCAGCGTCAGCCCAATGGCCATTTTGGAGGCGCAAGCAGCGCTGCTGCTCGAAAGCAAGCCGACCGAAGGCATCGGGACTCACGACCGGGCGGCGGTGCAGGCGCTACTGGAGAAGTTTACCCTCAGCGTAACGGCCATGAACAAGTTCCTGCGCTGCCCGCTGAGTTTTTACTATGAAAATGTGCTGCGGGCACCTGCCGTGGCTACCGAAGCAGCGTTCTACGGCGTGGCCATGCACAATGCCTTGCGCCGGGGCTTCGACCAAGTGCTACGGGCGGCCCCCGGCAATCGGCATTTTCCCTTTGCGGGCGAGTTCGTGCAGTTTTTTGAGCATGAAATGCGACGGCAGCAAGGGTTTTTAAGCAAAAAAGACTTTGAACGGCGGCTCGACCTCGGCAGGCAGTACCTCGCCGACTACGTGCGCCACCACCAAGCCAATTGGACATTGAACTGCAAAGTAGAGCAAGAATTCAACAACGTGGTGGTGGACGGCGTGCCCATCATGGGCATCCTAGACCGGATAGATTACCTAGGAAAAAGCGGCCAAGAAGCGCATATCGTGGACTATAAAACGGGCGGTGTTGACCCGGAGCGGCTGCGCAGGCCGAATTTTGAGTTGGCAGTTCGACAGTTGGCAGTTGGCAGTCAGTCCGACAGTCAGTTAGTCCAGCAGTCCTCAGACAGTAGCAAGTTGCACGACCCCCAATCCGAAATCCGAAATCCGAAATCCGAAATTGGCGGTGCTTACTGGCGCCAGCTCGTTTTCTACAAAATCCTCTTCGACAATTGGCGGCGGAATACGGCCCGTGCCGTCAGCGCCGAAATCAGCTACCTCGAACCCGATGCACGGGGCAATTTCGAGACGAAGCGCATCGAGTACCAGCCGGAGGACGTAGTCTTCGTGAAGGGACTCATTACCGATACTTACGCCCGAATCATGCGGCAGGAGTTCTACGTGGGCTGCGGGCAAGAAGACTGCTCGTGGTGCCGCTTCCTGAAGGCACAGCAGCAAGTGGACAGTTTTGCGGATGTGGAAGGGGAGGAGTTGGATGATTGAGCCAATTCAAATCAAATCCTTGCACGCCCTGTAAATATCTGACCAATCCTTTCGCTCCTTAACCACCGTTTCGAGGTATTCGAGCCAGATATTTTTGTCTTGAACAGGGTCTTTTACGATGGCCCCTGTGATGCCTGCGGCAAGGTCATGGGCCCGTAGAGTGCCATCGCCGAAATGAACAGCCAAAGCTTGTCCGCTATGAATTACCGAGATGGCTTCGGCTGTGCTGAGTGTTGCGCCGGGCGATTTTAGCTTTGTTCGGCCATCTTCGGTTTTGCCGCTTCGCAACTCCCTAAAAATAGTGACCAACCGCTCAATCTCCTTTACTGGAGCCGTATCGGGCGGCAACTCCAGGGAACGCCCGATTTTTTCCACCCGATTTTTCACGATGCTTACCTCCTCGTCCAAGCTGGCGGGCAAGGGCATCACCACGGTATTGAAGCGGCGGCGAAGGGCGCTGGAAAGGTCATTGATGCCTCGGTCACGGTCATTTGCTGTAGCAATTACATTGAAACCCCGGCGGGCTTGCACCTCCGTGTTCAGTTCTGGTATAGGCAGCATTTTTTCAGAGAGCAATGTGATGAGCGAATCCTGCACATCGGATGGGATGCGGGTCAGCTCTTCGATGCGGGCTATTTTACCTTCCCGCATGGCATTCATGATGGGGCTGGGCACCAAAGCGTTTTCACTTGGGCCTTCGGCCAAAAGCCGGGCGTAGTTCCAGCCATAGCGCAGAGCCTCCTCGCTCATGCCAGCCGTCCCCTGTACCAATCGGGTGCTGTTCCCAGAAATGGCAGCGGCAAGGTGCTCGGCCACCCAGGTCTTTGCGGTGCCAGGTATCCCAATGAGCAACAAGGCCCTATCGGTCACCAAGGTGGCCACAGCGATTTCGATGAGCCGTCGCTGGCCAAAATATTTCGGTTCGATATGGGTGCCATCCGGCAATTGGCCACCCAAAAGGTAGGTCACGACCGCCTTGGGCGATAATTGCCAATTCTCCGGGCGCTGGTTCTCATCAAAAGTGATGAGCGCCTTGATTTCGTTGGCATAAACCTGCTCGGCGTGGGGGCGAAGTATGTTGTTTTCGTTCATCTGAATGAAGTATTGCCCCAATTGGAGCGGTGGCTCGGGATTCAAATCAATTGAAAAGAAAACTTTAGGCTTCCTCCATTGCCTTCATTTTCTCCGCATTTTCTGCAATTTGTAGACCTTCTACAATTTTGCTTATATCGCCCTCCATCACTTGGTCGAGGTTGTAGAGGGTCAGGTCAATGCGGTGGTCGGTGATGCGGTTCTGCGGGAAGTTGTAGGTCCGGATTTTCTCGGAGCGGTCGCCAGAACCAACGAGCGATTTGCGTTGCGCAGCAATCGTGGACTCCAGTTTCTCCTTCTGCATTTCATATATTTTCTGGTAAAGGCGTTGCTCCGCAATTTCCTTATTGGAGTGCTGCGAACGCCCTTCGGTACATTCCACGACCACTCCTGTTGGGATATGGGTAAGGCGCACACCCGATTCGGTCTTGTTCACGTGCTGACCGCCCGCACCGCTTGAGCGGAATGTATCAATTTTCAGGTCGGAACGATTGATGTTCACGTCTTCCATCTCCATTTTGGGCATGACAGCGACCGTGGCAGCGCTTGTATGCACCCGCCCTTTGGTTTCGGTATCAGGCACCCGCTGCACCCGGTGTACGCCCGATTCGAATTTCATTTTGCCGTAAACGTCCGTTCCACGAACCTCCAAGGACACCTCTTTATAGCCACCAACAGTACCTTCGTTTTCATAAAGCGGCTCGGTTTTCCAGCCTTGCGATTCGAAGTATTTGGAGTACATTCGGAAGAGGTCTCCCGCAAAAAGACTGGCCTCGTCACCACCAGTGCCCGCCCGTATCTCGAAGATGACGTCCCTGCCGTCTTCAGGGTCACGGGGGATGAGCAGGGTCTTTAACAGTTCCTCCAATTGCTCCTTGCGTGGCTCCAGTTCTTGGAGTTCCAGTTTGGCCATATCACGAAGCTCGTCATCTTTCTCCCTTAGAAGCTCCTTGGCACCCTCCAAGTTTTCCAGCACTTTCTTGTAATCCAGATAGGCATCCACGACTTCTTTCAGCTTGAAATATTCTTTGCTGATTTTGGCGTAGCGGGTCTGGTCATTCATGATGCCGGGGTCGGACATTTGCTCCTCCAAGTTGATGAAGTTGCTGCGGATGGATTCGAGTTTATCTAACATGCTTTATTTTTGGATTTTTGCGCCAGCAAAACGGCTATCTTGTGTTTGTGATAAAAAGAACAGCATTACTGCTTGAGTGAGTAAGCAATGAAAAGTGGCGCAGCTACAAATGGCGATGAAACGCTGTTTTCTTCATAAAGATGAGCTTGAATTTTTGCGAAGCACAAAATTAGATAATCACCTGACAAACAGCAAAATACTTGACAAATCCATTGATTTTGAACATTGAGGCGGCCACGGGCGTCTGTTCCGTGTGCCTGAGCAGGGGCAGGGAAGTGCTATCGCTGCACGAGTCGGTGGAGCAAAACGAGCATTCGAGGGTTATCACCCTGCTCATCCAACGTTGCATGGAGGATGCTCAACTTGAATTGTCAGCGTTAGACGCTGTGGCTGTAAGCGAAGGGCCGGGCTCTTATACCTCACTACGGGTAGGCTATTCGACGGCAAAAGGGCTTTGCTATTCGCTGGGCGTACCGCTGATAGCTGTAAATACCTTGGCCGCACTTGCGCAAGCCGCCTACCAAGCAGCAAAAGAGGCCGATGCACTGTACTGTGCTATGATTGACGCTAGAAGGATGGAGGTGTATGCCGGGTTGTACGAGGTGGACGGAACGCAGCTCTTGCCCCCCACTCCAATGGTGGTTGACGGTGAATCCTTTCAAAGTTTCTTTGCAAAGGGTCGAAAAATTATTTTCTGCGGGAATGGTGCCGAAAAGTGTAAGACGGTGCTGGCCAACCCTTTGGCAGATTTCAGCGAAGTAAAAAATTGCAGCTCTTTGTACTTAATCGAAGCTTCTATTAACAGTTTCATGAATAAGAATTTTCTTGATGCCGCCTACTCGATTCCACTTTATCTGAAGCCCCCGAATATCACCATTTCCAAGCAAAAATCTAGCTAATCCATTGATAATCAGACCGAAAAAATACATATAATAAATAATTTTACTTTTAATTTTCTTTGAATTCTAAAAATGTACTTTTATTTTCGCCCTGATTTTAGGCACTTTAAGCATTACAAAGGACTTGCATCACTTCGATTGGTATAGTTCTTGGTTTGCAGGTATGAAGATTTTGTTAATTTGAGAAAACTTAATGTTGGTTTCAACAATTTTTTAACCAATTTTTAAATTAAACATATATGAGAAAGCAAAAGAGCGAGACTATTGTGCTCAAGAAGGGAAAGGAAGAAATCCAGCTCGACTACGCAGAATTGCGCAAAGCCGTGTTGGTGCTTCGGGCCATCAACCACAAACTCCGCCAACGTGTCATTGACCTTTTGGAGGAGAACGAGAAGATGACCGTCACTGACATCTACATCAAATTGAGGCTTGAGCAGTCTGTGGCTTCCCAACATTTGGCCATCCTCCGCAGGGCAGGCGTTGTTGCCACCGAACGTCAAGGCAAATTCATTTTTTACGGATTGGACAAGGACCGCTTAGGGCAAATCTCCAAATTGGTGGAAGATTTGGCAGCCTAATTGTTTCATAAACATTTTGTAATGAGTCTCGTGTCGTAGCTACGGCATGGGGTGCTTGCTATTGAATGGTAATTATAATCCCTGAATGAAAAGAGCTTGACTAGAAAGCAGATGGCTTCGTTGTAGTCCGACTTCACAAAAGCCGTCAACCTCCAGTTTTCGTACTTGCTAAGGAAAGTCAAAAAATGCTGTAAACCTGACGTAGGCTTACAGCATTTTTTATAATTTTTTTGAAAAGATAAATATTAAGCGCATATTTGCCCCACAACTTCGTTTTTGCCAAAAAATTTGACTTCTATGAGAAAGGCTAAGGTAAGCATCAACGATGACAAGCTACAGCTGTCGTCGGAGATACTAAGGGCGTTGGCGCATCCGCTGCGCATGCAAATACTCGAGTTTATTGATGAACACGAGAGCATCAACGTCAACAAAATTTACAATACCCTCAAGTTGGAGCAATCCATCACCTCTCAGCACCTCCGTATCCTGCGTTCAGCAGGTATCGTGGAAACTGTGCGGGATGGCAAGTTCATCCACTACAAGGTGGACTACGATAGGGTGAGCAGTGCGATGAAAGCCATTGGCGACTTCCTCAGCACTTTCACGGGTGAGATTGAGGACGACGGCGAGGATTTATAGTTGATGCCGCTTGCAAGAACTACTCGTCCGTAAATCATTCATCCCGTTCAAAAAATAGATTGCCGATAATTTACGGTTGCAGTTCTTTTATCCTTCAATACACAAAGCTGATATCGAGCGGTGCTCGTGGGTGTTCCTTATTGCCCTTGCGAAAAGCTTGGCTGTAGAGAGCACTTTAATCTTGTCGGGCCTTTTTGCTTGCGCAATGGGAATGGTGTCACATACCAGCAGCTCCAGCAATGAGGACTTTTCGATATTTTCAAAAGCCTTACCAGAAAGAACGGGGTGCGTACAGATGGCCCTTACGCTTTTCGCTCCTTCTTTAATAATGATGTCAGCAGCCCGACACAAAGTTCCGGCAGTGTCCACCAAGTCATCCACCAAGATAACATCGGCTCCTTTAACGTCGCCAATCACGGTCATTTCAGCAATTTCGTTTGCCTTTTTGCGGTATTTGTCGCAGATGACTAGGTTTTTACCAAAATGCTTGGCATAGGTTCTAGCCCGCTTCACGCCGCCCACGTCGGGCGAAGCAAAAATGGTATTGCTCAGGTCCATCTTTTCCAAATGCGGGATATAGATGGCCTCGCTCTTCAAGTGGTCAACCGGGATGTCAAAGAAACCCTGGATTTGGTCGGCGTGGAAGTCCATTGTCATCACTCGGTTAGCACCAGCCGCCTGTAGCAGCTCGGCAATGAGCTTGGCCGAAATCGGAACCCGGGGCTTGTCCTTGCGGTCTTGCCGGGCATAGCCAAAGTAGGGTATAACAGCTGTGATATAGCCCGCCGAAGCACGTTTCACTGCGTCAATCGTCAGCAGCAGTTCCATCAGGTTTTCGGATGGTGCGAAAGTGGACTGAACCAAGAATACGTAGGCTCCCCGCACAGATTCGTTGATAACGGGCTGCATTTCGCCATCACTGAATCGGTTCACGGAAATGTCGCCGAGTGGTTGACCATAGTAATCGGCTATTTTCTCCGCAAGGTAAATGGAGTTTGTTCCTGAGAATATTTTTACTTCGACCATAGCATTTGTCATAGTTTCAAATGGCGGGGATAAGCCTGTTAGCAATGAGCAGCAATGGAAATTCTTTGCATTAAATGCTTGACTGAATTATCCACTGCGGTCTTCTCACCTACATAGCCCTGTTTTGAATTGATGCCGCAAAAGTAGAAATTCTTTGCTCATGGCAGGGTAGCGAATTCGAGTCAAAAAAAATTTCAATAGCGTTGTTGATTTCCCCATTGGTTCAAATCCTTTCTTGCAATGGCAGCCTCCATCAATTCGGGAAACTTATCGGGTGTGCAGGCAAAACTGGGGATGTCAAGTGAGGCTAGGGTAGCGGCCAATGATTTGTCAAAAGAAGGCGCACCTTTATCGTCAAGTGCCAGTAGCACGAAAAGGTTCACGCCGGCAGATTTTATTGCTGCACATTTTTTAAGCAACTCGCTTTGGCTGCCGCCTTCGTACAGGTCGCTGATTAATACCAAAATAGTGTCCGATGGAACCTGTATCAAGCCTTGTGCATAGCCCATCGCCTTGTTAATGTCTGTTCCGCCCCCCAGCTGTGTGCCGAACAGTAAATCAACCGGGTCTTTCAGCTCGCTGGTCAAATCCACCACCGCCGTATCAAAAGCTATAAAATGTGTGCGAACAGATTTGAGTGACGCCATGATAGCTCCCATCACGCCCGCATAAACCACCGAGGCGGCCATGGAACCGCTCTGGTCAACAAGTAGTATAACATGCCGGAGCGATTGCCCTTTTCGGCCATGCCCAATAATCAGTTCAGGTATAATTGTCTGATAATCAGCCTGATAGTGCTTCAGATTTAAGCGAATGGTTCTATTCCAATCCACTTCGGTGAGTTTTGGTCTCCGGTTGCGTACAGCGCGGTTCAGCGCCCCCTCAATTGCCTGGCGCAATGGGTTGTGCAGCTTCTTCTCCAATTCCTCCACCACCTTCCTAATAACCATCCGTGCAGTTTCCTTTGTCTTCTGTGGCATGACTTTATTTAGGGAAAGCATTGTGGCCACGAGTGAAACATCGGGTTCTACCATTTGCAATAGTTCAGGTTCTAAAAGCAGTCTTTGGAGCTGGAGGCGCTCCACTGCATCTTTTTGCATAATCTGCACGACTGTTGTTGGAAAGTATTTTCTTATGTCACCGAGCCAACGGTTGACATTGGGCGATGATGAGCCAAGCCCCCCTTTTCGCTCGTTATTGTAAAGTGCTTCCAACACATCATCCATCCCAACTGCCTCGCCCTCCAGCCCTACTTCACCTTCCGGGTCGGACTGTTTGCCCAAGATGAGCCGCCACTTTTGCAAACGTGAATCTTCCATGTTTGTAAAAGTATCTAGTTTATTGTACTTCCCATTGAGCAATGAAGCGGTTTTTTATATTGTATTTTATTTTAATATAATTTATACCTAGCCGCTTTGGCCCTAAGATGGCTTTTTACAGCAAGTCTTCCTACTTTTGGCGTTTGTTTTGAATTAAGCAATAAATATATGCAACCAGGAATAAAAGTTTTTGCTCCAGCATCTGTGGGCAATGCCGCAGTGGGATTCGATGTGATGGGGTTCGCCTTGGAACAACCCGGCGATGAAATAGTCGTACGGTTTAGCGATACACCAGGTCTGCGCATTACACTCATTTCGGGGGCACAAGGCAAACTGCCTTATGACCCACAAAAAAACACAGCAGGATTTGCTGCGCTTAAATTGCTCGAACATTTAGGAGAAACAGGCCGTGGCATAGAGATGGAATTGCACAAGAAAATGCCCATTGGAAGTGGGCTTGGCAGCAGTGCAGCCAGTGCAGTTGCGGGTGTCATGGCCATCAATGAACTGCTAAAACGGCCACTTGAAAAACGGGACTTGCTTCCCTTTGCGCTGCAAGGCGAATACCTAGCTTCCGGTGGTTGGCATGCTGATAATGTTGCACCGTCATTAATGGGTGGCTTGGTACTTATCCGTGACAACCAAACGATGGATTTCCATCGCTTGCCCATGCCAAGGGGTATCTACGCTACTGTCATTTACCCGCACGTTGAGGTGTTGACCAAGGACGCTCGAAGCATCCTCAGTGATGCAGTTCCACTAAAAAAATTCATCCAACAAAGCGCCAATCTTGGCGCGTTCATAATAGGGCTTTACAACTCGGATATTTCGCTAATCGGAAGGGCTTTGCAGGATGTGGTCATCGAGCCGCAACGGGCAAGGTTGATACCCCATTTTTATGAAGTAAAAGAAGCTGTGATGAATGCAGGGGCATTGGGTTGTAGCATATCCGGTGCAGGTCCGTCCATCTTTGCACTTAGCGCCAATAGCCTTGTCGCTGAAGCGGTGGGTGAGGCAATGAAACGGATTTATACGCAAGCTAAAATTGAACACGACCTATATATCTCGCCCATCAACCAAGAAGGAGCAATCAAATGCTAATTCTCTCATAGCCCTTAGCCCCAAGCTTCCAAGTTTCCTACCAATTAAAACTGCTCAACATTTTTCACCATGCGTTTATACAGCACTAAAAACAACCAGCTTTTTGTGTCCCTTCAAGAAGCCGTTTTCAAAGGATTGCCAGATGACAACGGCCTCTTCATGCCCGAGTCCATCCCCCAACTGCCTTCATCTTTTATTGAAAACCTAGGAAGTCATTCCTTCCAAGAAATAGGTTTTGAAATTTGTCAACACCTATTCAAAGGGGCCATCCCTATTGCTGACCTCCGTTCTATCATCGAAAAGGCCATCACCTTCCCTGCCCCTATAGTTAAGCTTGACGACAACACCTATATACTGGAACTGTTTCATGGCCCATCTTTGGCTTTTAAGGATTTCGGGGCGAGGTTCATGGCGCAGCTAATGAGCTATTTCAACAGGGGCAATGACAGAGAGTTGGTCATACTAGTGGCAACTTCTGGTGATACGGGCGGGGCAGTTGCGGCAGGTTTTTATGATACGCCCGGCATCAAAGTTGTCATCCTCTACCCTTCTGGCAAGGTCAGTCATTTACAAGAAAAGCAGCTAACCACCTTAGGTAAAAACATAACAGCTATTGAAGTGGACGGCAGTTTTGACGATTGCCAAGCACTCGTTAAGCAAGCTTTTTTGGATAAAGAACTCACCCAAAACATCCGTCTTAGCTCTGCCAATTCCATCAATATAGCCCGCCTTATTCCGCAGTCTTTCTATTACTTCGAAGCTTATAAGCAGCTTCCAAATGATGGGAGGCAAGTAGCTTTCTGCGTACCTAGTGGCAATTTTGGCAACCTCACGGCTGGCCTTTTTGCAAAGAAAATGGGCTTACCCGTACATCAATTCATCGCTGCCACAAACGCCAACGACATTGTTCCAGCCTATTTGAATACTGGTGAGTACTTACCTCGCCCATCCGTGCCTACCCTT
>JADLHE010000004.1 GCA_020848965.1 Saprospiraceae bacterium | reverse complement strand
AGGCCAAGCTCAGCAACATTGGCGGCCAAAGGCGGTGTACCATTATATTCAGGACAAAGACCTTGTGCCTAGTTTCGTGGTGGACATCACCCCTTATATGGAGCAGAAAATTGACCTGATACTCAGTTTCCGTTCCCAGTTTTTCTTGCCAGAGGCAACGGAATACAGCAAGGAGCCAGCCACGCCCATTTCCGGCAAAGACTTTTTCGAGTTTGTCAAATCAAAATGCAGGGCCTTTGGTCGGCCCATCGGTGCTGAGTTTGCAGAAGGCTTTATCGCTGCTAGAACACCGGGGGTCAACGACCTTTTCGATTTGGTTTAAGGCCAAGCATGTAATTTTGCCTCGAAAACTTCCAATCGGTTCCAATTTTAGAAATCTGTGAGAAAATACATTCCCATCCTCATATCCCTTTGCTGCCTCTTCGGCTGCAAGAAGGGCAAAATCAAGCTGGAAAGCGAGAAAGGCTTGAAAGTGCGCTTCGAAATCCAGAATTTTCAGGACAAAAAAGGCCAATGCGAAAAGCAAGACGGCGAATGTGCGCAAATCGAAATGGTCTATCCCACGGTGGTGGAAGGCTCGCCCATTTTGAAACAAACCATCAATGACTCCATTTTCAGTTTCCTGATTCAAACCCTCGTTTTTGAGGAATACAATGGCGGCTCCAGCTTGAAAGACCTCCAAATTGCGTCCCAGTCCTTCCTCAACGAATGGCAACGAGCCAATGCAGAAATGCCCGGCAATACGGCCAATTCCAATTGGGAAGTCAGCGTGACGGGACAAGTTGGCCTACATACGCCCAAAATGGCGACCATTACCCTTGGCTCCTATTCCTACGCAGGTGGCGCCCACCCGAATTCCTTTGTTTCCGTGCTGAATTTTAACTTGAAAACGGGCAAAACCCTCGTTTGGCAAGACTTTGTCACCGATATGAAAGCCTTGAAAGCCCTCGCCGAAAAGGAATTCAAAAAAGCAAGAGAACTACCCTTGAACGCCGACTTGGTGGAGGAAGGTTATTTCTGGGAAGGCAATTTCGAACTGCCCAAGAATTTTGAATTGCAGGAAGAGGGCATCTATTTCTGGTACAATCCCTTTGAAGTTGCTTCCTATGCGCAAGGCCCCACGGATTTTACCATTTCCTATGAAGACCTTGGGAAACTGGTGAGGAAGGAGGTGATATTCTAAGGGGAGGCGGCGGGGATTTTATTGATAATTTTGATTTTTTTGATTTCAGATATAAGATTTGAGATATAAGATTTCAGATTTTGGGGGCGTGCAAGTATTTGGCTGCAAATCGCCAATTTTCAATCAAAAAATCGTCAAAACAATCTAAAATCTTACGTCTGACATCTTATATCTTATATCAAAAAACCAGCAAGGGAGGTTTAAAAAATCTTATCCTCCAAAAACGCCAACAACCGCCCCATTTCCCCCGGCTGAAACGCTTCCCAGTGCGCATCTTTCCGAAACCAGGTGGACTGCCGCTTGGCGTAGCGCCTACTGTTCATCTTGATTTGTTCCACGGCTTCTTCCAAGCTGCATTTTCCATCGAAAAAATCGAAAAGCTCTTGATAACCAACCGTTTGCAGGGCATTCAAATGGCGCTGTGGGTACAGGGCACGGGCTTCTTCCAATAAGCCAAGCTGCATCATTGCATCCACCCGGCGGTTGATTCTATCGTATAAAACGGGCCGCTCCATTTCCATCAGCACATAAATTGGTTGGAAAAAACGGGGCTTTTTCTCCTGCGACCTGAAACTGGAAAACGCCCGACCACTGGCCTGGCAAACCGACAAGGCACGTATCAATCGGTGAGGGTTTTGAAGGTCAACTTGGGCATGATACACTGGGTCAAGTACTTGTAGCTCGGCTTGCAAGGCGGCGATTCCTTCCTGCTCCAATTTTTCCTCCACCGCCTCCACAATGGCTTTAGGCACATCGGGGAATTCGTCCAAACCCTCGCAAAGCGCCCGGATGAACAGGCCAGAGCCACCCACCAGCACCGCAAGGTCCTGTTTTTCAAACAATTGCGACAGCAAAGCCAAGGCCTGCGTTTCAAAATCGCCGACGGTGTATTCGTCCGTGATGGAAAGGGAATCAATGAAATGGTGGGGGGCTTGCGCCAATTCCTCGGCAGTGGGCTTGGCCGTGCCGATGCTCATTTCCCGGTAAAACTGGCGACTGTCCGCAGAGAGTATCTCCGCCCCGAAATGCCGTGCAACTGCTATGGCCGCTGCCGTTTTCCCACTGGCCGTGGCGCCGCCTATGACGATTAGATGTTTTTGCCGCTGCATTTTCCTGAAATTGCCGGGTCGGGTTGTACTTTTGGCGCTGTCTAGAACGGTGGACGGTTAACGGTAGTCGGTAGTCGGTTAACGGTACGCACGGTTCATGGCCAATCTAGCATACAATGATTTACAGCATCGTAAAACCCTGCGCAAAAATAGCTTTATCGGTCTATTTCCGTAAAATCAACATTTCGCACCGGGAGCGCATTCCCAAGGGCAAGCCCGTCATATTGGCCTTGAACCACCCGACGGCGTTCATAGAGCCGTGCCTCGTGGCCTGTTGGCTCACCGAGCCAATGAACTTCCTCGCACGGGGCGACCTTTTTGTGAAAAGCGCCTTTATCCGAAGACTCTATGGTTGGTTCCATATCGTGCCCGTTTTCAGGATTGACGACACGGGCTACAGCGGCCTGAAAAACAATTACGACACCTTCAGCAAATGCTACGAGGCGCTGGCCGACAATAAAATGGTGATGATTTTGGCCGAAGGCCGAACCAAACACGAAAAACGCTTGCGCCCATTGATGAAGGGGACGGCCCGCATCGTGTTCGGGGCCTTGGAGAAATACGAGGGGCTGGACGTCCACATCGTTCCCGTGGGCGTGAACTATACCAACCCCGACCAGTTCCGCTCCGATGTCCGCATTGATTATGGCGAACCGATTCGGGTGCAGGACTACGCCGCCATTTACCAAGAGAACCAGGCCAAAGCCGTGACCGCCCTCACCAATGAGCTGCGCAACCGCCTCGCCGAGCGGGTCATCCACATCGCCGACCCGAACGACGACGAATGGGTGGAACCCTTGCTCGACCTGCATCGGCATGGGCCAGCGCCCAAGGTCTTGCCCGCTTTCTCCGAGGATGCGGCACCGCTTTTTGCAGAAAAAAAACTGGTGGACAACCTGAACGCACTGCCCACGGAGCAAAAAGACTCGCTCCGTGCCAAACTGAAAACCTACCTCGGCCTACTCAAGAAAGCAGGCACGACCGACCGTGGCCTGATGGACCACACCTCGTATTCCCTGGGCAGCGCTACCCTACTCGGCATGCTATGGATTCCCGCCTTGGCTGGCTATGCCTTGAACTGGCTGCCGCTTTTCCTAGGCAATTTGTTTGCTTCGAAAAAGACCAAGAACATCGAGTTCCGGGCCTCGGTGGCCATTTTCGTGAGTATGGTGATTTACATGCTCTATTGGCTAATCTGTCTGATAGTGGCAGCGTTGGTAGGAAAATGGTGGCTGATAGGTCTGGTCTTGGCGATGCCGATATTGGGCTATTTTGCCCTGCTCTACCGTGACCTCGATGTTCGATGGAAGGACTGCCAGCGTGCCGCCGTGCTGGATGATGAGGAGGAAAAGGAGTTGATGCGGTTGCGGGGGGAAATCGTTGGTTGACGGTGGTCGGTGGTCGGTGGTCGGTGGACGGTGGTCGGTGGTCGGTGGTCGGTGGTCGGTGGTCGGTGGTCGGTGGTCGGTGGTCGGTGGTGGTTGGCGGACGGCTTTTGCCGTATGCTATCGTGAGGCTTGGATTAAAGTCTTTCTACTCAATTGATAATCAGCTTATTTTGCAAAAGAGGTTACAAAAACGGTGGTAGCTGTATCCTTTTGAGAGGGCGGGTTATCAAACCCGCGTGTTCGGAACTGGCGGGTTTGATAACCCGCTCTCTCGAAAGAATACTGCTACCACCAACCACCGACAACCGACAACCGACAACCAACCACCGTCAACCGACAACCAACCACCGTCAACCGTCAACCGTTTTCAAAGCACAAACACCGGCAGCGGCTTGCTAGGGTTGCTGGTACGCTGGAAAGTGCCGTGGTAGAGTACCCGCACCAAGTATTCTTTGCGGGGGGCCATGCCCGATACTGTAAATTTCTTGCCCGTGGTATAAGTGCCGTTCTTCCAGGTAAGGCCATCATCCTCCGAATATTCAACGGCGATGGACTTAACACCCTTCGGAAAATCTTTCACCTTGCCCACAGTTGTACCCGAAAGCACACCTGCATTCACGAAATCAAGCTCCGGGTCAGGCAGCGGCTCCGAGCTGCGTTCGCCTTGTATCCGCACTTGGTAATGGGCGTTGGTGATATAGGTGACATCCTCCTTTACGGTCAATTGCAGAGCAGTACCGAGTAAATCCAGTTTTGCCAGTAGCAAGTCCCGCTTTTGGTTCTTCGTATCCGTGAGCGAGGTGCCCCCGCCCGCAGCATTGGCAACAGCCGTTTCAAATTCAGCAGCAGCGGTCTTCACGGCTGCTACTTGGTCTTTTACAGCATCGTACGCAGCTACGCTATCGGTTGCTAGCAGTACGGCCTGTTCAAACTTGATAAGGTCGCCATCGGTTTTTTCCTTGTAATGACGAGTGACTAAAAATTTTACAATTACCATCGTAAATAAAATTAAAATATAGAGATTCGGGGAGTCGCTACAAATTTCATGGATTTCATTTGTTTTTTTCAAGTCCGTTTTCACAAGTTTTGTGACGCCAATTTTCACCCGATATTAGCATAAATTTTCAAGCAAAAACACCAGCCCTCACTTATTTAACAAGGTCATTTCAAAAAATAAGCCTGCCCATTTTTCCCCAGTTTTTCGCTTTGGGGCAAAGCCGT
>JADLHE010000003.1 GCA_020848965.1 Saprospiraceae bacterium | reverse complement strand
GCTCGCCCCGCCGATATAGTCAATGCGAATGCCCGCTTCTTCCAGCACTTTCAGCACGCCGACATGGGCATAGCCCTTGGCCCCGCCACCGCTCAGCACCAAGCCGACCCGATAGGGTTGTTGTTCATTCTGCGCCAGTATTGGGCACAGGAAAATCAATAGGAGTATGGCCGTTATGGAGGTTTTCATTCAGCAAATTTTTGTAAAAATACCAAGTAAGAACTTGTGTTAAAATTCTGGTTTAAAAAACTACCTTCGCTGCCCTTGATTCGACATCAATCTACAGACCAATGAAGCAAACACTTTCATTTGCCATCTGCTTGGCCGCCGCCGCCACGCTGTTTGCACAAAACGACAGCATAACCCCGATTCTTGCCGATGAAGCCATTGAAACCCGTGCCCTTATCGTTGGCATTTCCGACTACCAAGACACCCTCATTGGCGACTTGAAATATGCCCACAAAGACGCAGAAATCTTTGCCGACTACCTCCGTTCCGATGCGGGAGGCGCCTTGCCAGAGCAGGATATTTGGTTGATGACCAACAAGGACGCAAGCCTCGGTGCCATTGACAACGCCCTCAATTGGCTCATTAAAGAAACAAAAAAAGGCGACAAGGTCATCATTTATTTCAGTGGCCACGGTGATGTTGAAAAAAGTACGCTTTGGCAACGTGGATACTTGTTGGCCTACAACACCCCCAGCCGCAACTACCGAAATAATGCCATCCGCATCGAAGATTTGGATGAAATCATCACCACACTATCCGTTGGAAAAGATGCCAAGGTCATTGTCATTCTCGATGCTTGCCGTTCCGGCAAACTGGCTGGCAATGGCCCCAGCCTCACGGCAAAACAGTTGGAAAAACAAGTGCAAAACGAGGTGCGCATCCTGTCTTGCAGGTCTGACCAGAAGTCATTGGAAGGCAACCTTTGGGGCGATGGCCGGGGGCTGTTTTCCTATTATTTCATCAATGGAATGCGGGGCCTGGCCGACAAAGAGGCGAATAGCGACAAGGTGGTCAGCTTCGAAGAATTGCAGTTTTTCTTGGAAAAAAACATGGCGCAAGCCGTGAAAGACCCAAGGGTGAATGCCCGCCAAAACCCAGTCTTCGTGGGCGACGAATACTACCCATTAGCCCAAGTGAGGGACGATGCGCTCGCCGTCGCCACAAGGGAAATCAGCATGGCAGCCTCCTCGCCAGCAACGGCAGCCCGGAAGCGGGAGGTTGCGGAGAAAACACCGGAGGGGAACCTTGCCGCCAATTTGAATATGGCGTTGCAAGCAGTTGATTTTTCTACGGCAGTATTGAAGCCAGATTTTGAAACGGTTTTGGCAAAGAACGACCCCACGTCCCTTTTTGCTTTTTTTGCGCAAAGCACCAACACCCCAATGGTTGATGGCGAAGCGGCCCGCCTTGCCCTTGCCGCCCGCCTGCACGACCAAGCACAGGAGGTCATCAACTTGTACTTGCAAGGCGATGCCCGCACCCTCGACCAGCGAAACTATACGGATCAAGCCGAAAAATACGTGCAGTACCCTCGATTGCTGCAAGCTGCCCTTGTTTTATTGCCCAAAGGCCATTTGCTCAGGAAGAAGGTGGAAGTGAAGCTGCTCTATTTCGATGGTGTTTGCACCCGGTTGGCAGGGCAGATGTCCGATGAGCCGAAGGCCCTGTATTCAGAAGCCATTGCGAAGCAAAAAAAGGCGCTGGCGCTGGACGATAAAGCCGCTTACGTCCACAATGAATTGGGCCTACTTTACCTCGCCAACAAAAAAATGGATGAAGCCGAGAAATACTTCAAGACCGCTGCCAAGCTGGCACCGACATGGGCATTGCCACACGCCAACCTCTGCGCCACTTATTTGGAATCCTCGCAATTGCAAAAGGCAATAGTGCAGGGCGACTCGGCCATTGCGCTGCAACCCGATTACTTCGGCAGCTATGTGAACCTCGGCAATGTTTATGAAAAAAAACACGACTACCTAAAGGCTGAAACCTGCTACCGCAAGGCAAGGGAACTGAACGATGCGCACTACCTGCCTTTCGAGCGCCGGGCTTTTTTGCAATTAGAAACGGGGCGCTACGAGGAAGCCGATTGGCAGTTTTATGAAATGGAGCTGCGGAAACAAGGGATGGTAGCGCCCATAGGAATACCGAATGTCGTTGCAACACCAATGGCCTTTTATAATCCCCCATTCGATTATCCAAGTTTATCGGGGCCTGGGGTTTTGGATGAAAATCCAAAGACTGCGCAAGCTGCTTTCCTCACTGGAAAATACTATTTTGAGCAAAATAGGATGAACGAAGCGATTGGTTTTTTCAAAAAGGCCAAGCAGCTTGACCCATCCCATGAGGAAGTCTATTATTACCTTGGGATTATCAGCAAAACGGCCAAGGATTACGAATCTGCGGAAGTGTATTTCGCAAAACTGATAGAACTGCGGCCAGAGGTTGAGTTCATGCCCCTCTTCCTTGCGGAGGTTTACCATGATTGGCAAAGGCCGCATGAAGAAGAAGTGATTTACAGGAGATTCATCGCAAATAGCAAGGATACCCGTATTCTGACCAAGGCTCACCTACAATTATCCGACTTGCTAGACCTTCAAAAGCGCTTTTCCGACAGGGAATTGGTGCTTTGGAATTTCCAAAAAATCAACGATGATTGGGCCAATTACGAGCTTGCCGCTTTTTACAGCAACATGGTTTTCACAAACCCCAACAACACCGACTGGCTCTTCCGCTACGCCGATTTCAACAAGAAACATGGCGCCAGCAAAACGGGCACTGAACTTTATGAGCAATTGCTTCAAAAAGACAGTTTGCACGCTGCGAGTGCCTATATCCATGCATTGCTGGGCAAGTATTATTTGGAAGAAACCCCCAAACCGGAGTTTTCGGAAACCCGACAAAACTGGAAGCTTGAATTCCCCAAAGCCGTGCAGCACTTGAAATCGGCAATTGCATTGGCGCCAGGCTTGCCAAGCGCACATTACGACCTTGCCCGTGCCTGCACTTCCATTTTCGAGTACGACGAGGCGCTCTCGGTGCTGCGCAATTTGCGGGATTCCAACGATTTGAACCTCAGCAGCCGACTGCTGCTCGCCGACTTGGAAATGAGGGAAGGCAATACTGAAATTGCTTCAGGGTTGCTGCAAAAAGCTGTGGACATGCTTCCTGCAACCACCCATGAATTGGCCAGCCTGCAAGGAAAATTGGCTCAATTGAAAGCTGCTCCAAAAACAGCAATCGAAAATTATAAAACGGCAATTTCATTGCAGAAAAACGATTCAAACATGGCTTATTCCATCGCAAGGTTATATGCCAATTTAGGCAACCATGATGAAGCATTAAACTGGTTGGATACTGCTATTGCCAACGAGTTTGACCATAAGCTCGTCATTAAATACGACCCTGCCTGGGAGGCATTCCGCAATGAAACCAAGTTTTTTGAATTGGTTAAAAGAATAGAAAAAGAAAAAAATTAAACGCTGTTATTTTTCAAAATTAACCAGGTTTAATCAGCAAAAACATGCGCTTATTCACCTTCATTATGGATTTTAGGGGCGGCACTTATATCAATCAGGTTGAGGCCGACACCCTTGAAGATGCCATCCTACTTTGGCCCGATTCGCTGACCGTTCAAGAAATCAAGCACTTTGGAGAAAAAAGCCAGGAAGCACTCAAACTCAAGTTGGCTGATGCCGACGCCCCCCCATCCTTTTGGACGGATTGACCAATTGCTGGTGCCATGCTTTTTCCCTTCCAACTGGGTTTGCATTGGTGAATATTGTTCAAACCGACCCCAATCGAATTGGTTAGAAAAACTACCTTCGCATTTTGTTGTTTACCCAGCACCCAGACTGCATGAAAAGCAAAATAGGGATGAGGAATGAGGGTTTAGGGATGAATTCACCTACCTCGTTGGCTCTACCCGTTTCTTTTCATTTCAAAAAAGCTAAGATGTCCAACAACACCGACAACGTCATCCCTCATCCCTCGTCCCTCATCCCTAAAACGCAATCCGTCCGCAACACCATCTTCATCAAGGGCGCCCGTGCCAACAACCTGAAAAACGTGGATTTAGACATCCCAAAGAACCAACTCGTGGTTGTGACCGGGGTATCGGGCAGCGGCAAGTCCAGCATTACGATGGACACGCTGTTTGCCGAAGGACAACGCCGCTACGTGGAGAGCCTGAGCAGCTACGCCCGCCAGTTCTTGGGCCGGATGAAAAAGCCGGATGTGGACTATATCAAGGGCATTTGTCCGGCCATCGCCATCGAGCAGAAGACCAGCACCAGCAACGCCCGCTCGACGGTGGGCACCCTCACCGAGATTTACGACTACCTTCGGCTGCTCTACGCAAGGGTCGGGCGCACGTACTCGCCCATCAGCGGACAAGAAGTGAAGCGCCACAGCGTAACTGACATCGTTGATTTCATCGAAAAACAGCCGGAAGGCACACGGGTGCAGCTCTATATTCCGCTGCCCGTCAAGTACCAAGACCGCACCCTTTCGCAGGAGCTTAATTTGCTGATGCAAAAGGGCTACAACCGCATCTTCTGGGAGGGTGAGCTTCGCAATATCCAGGACGTGCTCGAATCCGGCGAGTTTGACCTCAAAAAAACGCTGAACGAGTACAACGAAGAAGACATCCGCATCCTGATTGACCGCTTCGTGGTCACGCCCGACGACGAGGAAAACCGCAAACGCATCGCCGATTCTGTGCAAACAGCCCTCTATGAATCGGAAGGCGAGGCCATCATTGAAATATTAGCAGACCCCACAATCCCCAATCCGCAATCCGAAATCCGCAATTTCTCAACGAGGTTTGAGTTGGACGGCCTCGAATTCCTAGACCCCACGCCGCAGCTCTTCAATTTCAACAACCCGTTCGGGGCTTGTCCGACCTGCGAGGGGTTTAGCCGC
>JADLHE010000002.1 GCA_020848965.1 Saprospiraceae bacterium | reverse complement strand
TGGTACCATGTTGAAAATCACCCGCTTGGACAACAACAAGTCCGTTCAGGTGCGAGTGACAGACCGTGGCCCGTTCATTAGCGGCAGGGTTGTGGAGATTTCACGGGCCAGTGCCGAGGCTATTGGCTTGGTGGCAGATGGTTCAGCAAGGGTGAAAGTAGAGGTTGCAAAAGAGGCGAAACCTGAGCAAGCTATTGCAGAGGCCCCTAAAGTAACCGAGGAAAAGCCGAAGGAAGCGGAAGAAAAAGCGACGCCAGCAGAAAAGGAAAAAGAAGTTGCTTCCGCTAAAACAGAGGAAAAAGCAAAGAAGGCCGATACTAAGCCTAAGGAAGAAGTTGCTGCCAAACCTAAGGAGGCCAGCAAAGAAGACAAACCAGTAGTGGTCAATCAGAAGCCCACTGCAAAAGAATCTAAGCATGCTGAAAAATCAACTGCAAAAGGCGCAAATTCCAAAGCAGTTTTGGTAAAGGGTAGCCAATATGAGCCGTATGATTTGTTTGAAATTCAACTGAAGAAGCCTGAAAAGAAAGGCTTTGGGGTGCAAGTTGCCGTGCTATCCACACAAGATGCACTTTTCAAAAAAATAGCTGATTTGCAGGAAGATTGGTTTGATTCCATCTTGGTGAGTGTGCAAAAAGGACCAAAAGGCGACCCCGTTTACAAAGTCATTTTGGGCGCTTTTGAATCTGAAAAAGAGGCTACGAACTACAAAGCCAATTTGAAAAAGAACAAGAAAATGGATGGCTTCGTGGTGGACTTATCTGCATTGGATTAACACCTGTGTATCCATTTTTCCAAAAAGCCCGGTCAAATCTTAAATGACCGGGCTTTTTTTGTTTCTTCCAAAAATAGAGACAACCAATTGAATTCCACCGTGTCTTTTGACAAGTCTTCACAATTAAATCAACTAACATGAAATCAACATTGTGGTCTTTATTGACCTTTTCGACGCTGCTTTTCTTTACGGCTACTGCCTGTACGCAAAACTGGAGCCTTGGGCCTGGGATAAATGGAGAAGGCCCCAAAACGACTAAAAACTTGGATATTTCTTCGTTTGATGAAATAAAATTGAACATTGCTGCCGATGTTTTTGTCAAACAGGGCAGTTCTCAATCGGTAAAGATTGAAGCACAACAAAACATCATCGACAATTTGAAACGTGATGTGACAGACGGGGCATGGAAAATAGGATTTGACAAAAACGTCAAGAACCATGAGCCTATCAAAATTTGGATCACTGTTCCAAACATTAAAGCGTTGGGCGTTAGTGGCTCAGGCTCCATTGTTAGCGAAAGCAAATTCAGCAATTTGGGCGATTTGTCGGTTGCCGTCAGTGGAAGCGGCGACATCAAGTTTAATTCAGATTCTAAAAACTTGAATGCAGCCATCAGCGGCAGCGGGAATATTGAATTAGCTGGCACAACCGGAGAATCAACCTTTGCCATTTCGGGCAGCGGCAACATAAAGGCATTTGATTTGGATTCAGGTGCGTGCAATGTGAAAATTTCAGGCTCAGGCGATTCATCGGTGAACGCAAGCCGTTCGCTTGAGGTTGCCATAGCTGGCAGCGGCGATGTTTACTACAAAGGCCAGCCAAGCGTCCGCTCGAAAATCAGCGGTTCTGGCAAGGTGATTTCCAAATAGTTCGAATATTCATAACTAATGTTTTAGGAGTGTAACCACCACCTGAATAGGGTGGTGGTTTTGTTTTTTAGGGTGTGGCGGACATGAAAATTTTTCATTAAAACATGAAACAAGTTCCAACCTAGCCAGTAAAAGTCACTGCAAAAAATCCAATTCGCAGTTTGTATTAAAATAAACTTGCTTTAGATTTGCAATCCGCTGAAAGCAGCGGTTTTTCTAAAATGCCACCCTAGCTCAGTTGGTAGAGCAACGCATTCGTAATGCGTGGGTCGGGAGTTCGAGTCTCCTGGGTGGCTCTTCTTTAGTTAGCAGCTTTTCAGTTGGCAGTTAGCAGTCAGTGTAAAGCAAGCTTCGCCCTGACTGCTAACTGTCGAACTGCAACTAAAATCGGGGTGTAGCGCAGCCCGGTAGCGCGCGTCGTTCGGGACGACGAGGTCGTAGGTTCGAATCCTGTCACCCCGACTGAAAAAGCCCTGTAAGTGTTCAACTTGCAGGGCTTTTTTTATTTTCGCCACATGGATTTACAACTCAACGACAAAGTCATCATTGTAACGGGTGGTGCAAAAGGAATCGGCTTGGGCATTGCGCAAGCACTTGCCAATGAAGGAGCCAAAATTGCCATCGTGGGCAGAAGCGCCGAGGACAATTTGGCGGCTCTCGATAAAATTGGGTCTGGTTTTCAAGTCGCCGCAGAACTCACAGACCCAGATGCCAGTAGAATGGCAGTAGCGGCTGTCGTTCAAGCGTTTGGCCGGATAGATGGCCTAGTGAACAATGCCGGCGTCAATGATGGAGTGGGCTTGGAAAGTGGTGATTATGAGCGTTTTATGCTTTCGTTGCACCGCAATTTGGTTCACTATTATTTAATGGCACACCACGCTTTGCCATTTCTAAAAGCATCGAAAGGGGCCATTGTGAACATTGGGTCCAAAACTGCGGAAACAGGCCAAG
>JADLHE010000001.1 GCA_020848965.1 Saprospiraceae bacterium | reverse complement strand
TTCCGACCTCTTTTTGCCTGTTTCGGGTAAAATTATTGAATTCAACTCAGCGATTTCTGAAACAGGTGGCGACGACCCAACCTTGGTCAACTCCGACCCTTATGGTGCCGGATGGATTGTTAAGGTTGAAATGAGTGACCCTTCTGAGCTGGACGGCCTTTTGGATGCTGCGGCATATGGAGCATTGGTTGGTTAACGATAGGAATGTGTCTGGACTGCGCACTTGTTGCCACCTGAGCGCATTTGTTGTTTTGAAATGAAGCCCTACCTCCCAGCAATACTCTGGGCATTGGTCATACTTGGCTTGTCAATTAGCCCCACAGTCCAATTGCCTGAAACTATTTTGGCACCCGATAAAATCGGCCATTTAGTGGTGTATGGCGTGTTGAACTGGCTGGTGTTGAGGGCATTGCATACAACGGATTCTTTCAGTGTTGGCAGGGCGTTATGGTCGCTTTTGGTGGTGTCGCTCTATGGTGTCGCATTGGAGTTTGTCCAATGGGCATTTTTCCCGAACCGCTTTTTTGAGGTTTGGGATATGGTCGCCAATGCGACAGGGGCTGTTTTGAGCTACTTCTTGTTCAAGGTGGTAGTCTTAAATCGTAGCGCCAAACGGCATTGAGCGATATTCCAATTTGTTTATTATCAGGTTTTTACTAAAAATGGTTAACGCCATAAAGAGGGCGGTTGGCGCTGGCCAGTCGCCCTCTTTTCATTTTACCATGTCAAAGCAAACCATCAAAATACTTAACAAGATTCTTTGGAAAGGCAAAAGCCGATGGCTCATCATCGGTGCTGCCTTAGGGGCTTTCATTGGTTTTTTGCTTTTGTTGGCCACTTTGCAGTTTTATTTTGATGTGCAGCACCTACTTGGGGGCGATGCAAACCCAAATGACCAGTTCATTCAAATCAACAAGCGTATCAACCTTTTCAATACGCTCGGCCTCAAGGCAACATTTTCTGAAAGCGATATTAAAGAACTTGAATCCAAGCCATTTGTCGAAGCGGTAGGTGTTTTCACTGCAAACGATTTTAAGGCCAGCGCCTCCAGCGATATGTTGGGTTTTTACACCGAACTGTTTTTTGAGGCGGTTCCCCCAGCCTTCTTGGATGTTAGCGAGCCAGATTTTCGTTGGGCGGAAGGCGATGGACAGGTTCCTGTCATCATTTCAAAAGACTACCTCGCCTTGTACAATTTCGGTTTTGCCCCAAGCCAAGGTTTGCCACAGGTAACAGCCTCCACCATTGGTAAACTGAACATGGAACTTACCATTAGCGGCAAAGGCAAAAAACAAGCTTTTAGTGGCCGAATTGTAGGTTTTAGTGAGCGCATCAACTCCATTTTGGTGCCACCCAGCTTTATGAACTGGGCAAACGCCAATTTTGGTGAGGCTATTGGCGAGCCATCCAGGCTTATTATGAAAGTGGAAAACCCAATGGCCAAGGACTTTCAAGCTTTCCTAAAGGAGAAAAACTACGAAGTCAGCACGGGTCGGCTGATTGGGAGTCAATTTGGCGTTTTGCTGAAAGTCGTCCTATCCATCATCTGGGTTATCGGCTTGCTGATTCTTGCGCTGTCCATGTTGGTATTTGTGCTCAATTTCCAATTACTGATAGCCCAAAGCAGGCCAGAAATCCGGCTTTTGCTCGAAACGGGCCACTTCCCAAAGCAAATTATTGGGCAGCTTTCAAAGCGCTTTATCATTCAGTTTGGACTTGTTATACTTGCCGTGTTTGCCACGCTTTTTGCAATGCGGTCTTGGCAGGTTAAGTATTTTGAAGGGCAAGGTTTTGAGCTAAAAAATGGGCTTGCAATGAGCGTTTGGGGCATTGGCCTTTTATTTGGGGCATTGCTGTTGATGCTCAATCTCCTCAATATAAAAAGGGCGATTTACCAGCTTTGTAAATGAAGCCCAAGGTTTCAAAACACGATTAATTTTCCATGATACTCGCTTGTGCCTACTGCCTGATGGACTTCCGCAAGGTTCTCCTTCGTCACCTTTCCCGCCGCCAAAACGGTGATTTTGCCTTCGGCAACTGCCTGCATTTTGCGCAGCACCGCAGCTCCCTCCAATGCCGTTGCCTTGCCGCCGGAAGTCAGAACCCGTTGAATACCAGTGATTTGTGTTAATTTTTCAATGGCCAGAACAGGGTCGGGCGTATCATCAATGGCCTTATGGAAAGTGACCTGAAGTGGCTTTGCCAATTCCACCAGTTCAGCTGTCCGCTCCAAATCCACCTCGTTGTTTTCATCCAAAATCCCGAAAACAACCCCAGCCACGCCCACCGATTTGAAATAGGCAATGTCCGTTTTCATGCTTTCCAGTTCAGCAGCTGAATGCACAAAATTGCCGTCCCTTGGCCGCACCATTGCCATTATCGGAATATGGAGCGCTGCCAAACAAGCCTCTGTCAATTCTTTGGAGGGCGTGACGCCGCCCACGCTCAAATCACCGCATAGCTCGATACGGTCTGCCCCATTTTGCTCCGCAAGGAGGGCGGCTTCCAAGGTTTCTACACAGGCTTCCAGAACAAGTTTACCGTTCTTCATTTTTTTGGATTTTTTATACCGAATTGACTGCAAATCAAGCACTTAGCGGGGTCGTGGCCACGTGCAGGGCAATGCTCTCGGCCATAGAAAATGATTTGCAGGTGCAGTTTGTTCCAGGTGTTTTCAGGAAAAAGCGCCTTGAGGTCACGCTCGGTATTTTCCACGTTTTTGCCATCACTCAAGCCCCAGCGTTCGGCCAGTCGGTGGATATGTGTATCAACAGGGAAGGCTGGCACACCAAAGCCCTGCGACATGACCACCGAGGCTGTTTTGTGGCCAACCCCCGGCAATGCTTCCAATGCCTCCCAATCTTGGGGAACTTCCCCACCGTATTTGTCCAGCAAAATCTGAGACAATCCGTGGATAGCCTGCGATTTTCTGGGCGAGAGGCCACAGGGTCGGATGATATTTTCGATTTCCTTCACCTCCAATTTCACCATGTCAGTTGGGTTGTTGGCCTTAGCGAAAAGTATGGGTGTCACTTGGTTCACCCGAACATCTGTGCATTGTGCGGAAAGCAGCACGGCAACGAGCAGCGAATAATTGTCAGCATGTTCCAATGGAATGGGCGTCTCTGGATAGAGTCCGTCCAAAATTTCGGCGATGGCCGCTGCTTTTTTCTTCAAAGCTGGACTGTATTTTTTGGTGCCCTTTGCCGTGCTGCTCATGTTTAGTGTTTGATGAGAGTTTGCGAAATCATGCCGCCGTTGTAGGCCGTTTGCAAAGTAAAGACGCCTGCCGGTAAATCAGAAACTGCAAGGCTGTTTTGACCGGGTTGCAATGCAAACGAACAGATTCTTTCACCATAAACATTTGACAGCCAAGCAGTTGCAGTGGTATTCTTTGGCCAATCTATTTTTAGGAAATCAGTTGTCGGATTCGGCCAAACTTTTAGGTTTGGGTTCAAAGTTGAGGCCGTGGCCGTAGGTGTATCAGCCGTTTCCACATTGTCCACACAGAAGTAAGTGGGCGTATTGATACCGAAAGCACCCACATCCGAGGAGCTTAGGCTGAAGCTGAGCAAGTCGGCAGGGCCTAGTTCACTGAGGTCAATCCAGGTCCAATTATTCACGATATAATCTTGGCTGTTGTCGGTAAATCGGTAATCGGCAAGGTAAAACTCCACGCTGTCGGTGCCTTCCACGCCATTCAGTGATTTGCGGATGGTGAGTTTGAAAAAATCGGGGTCGGTACCATTTTCGCCGCCGAATTTTTTGGCAAAAGCATCTCCTTCCAACATGCTCAAATAGGCATAAGTGCTGTTGTTCACATAAAGACCATTGACAACGCCACCATTGGCACTGCCAGCCAAATTCATTTGCAGGCTGCCATAAACGTAGCCCAAAGCATAAGTATTTGAACCATTGACACCACTACCTGAAATACAGCTGTATTGATTGCCAAATCCGGGGGTTGAGGTGTCGGTGGTGGCGGAAACGGCCCAGCCATTCCAATAGGGGAAATTGGGGTCGTCCACGTACTCG